>CADDZG010000044.1 GCA_902812355.1 Actinomycetota bacterium
GTCGACGCGGCTGGCGGCTCGGCACATCCCGCGCGACGGCGTGGTCCGGTGGGAGACCTAACACCGGACTACGTGCGTTCGCACACAAATAGGTGTACGCTCTCACAGGGATGGACGTGAGGGAGCGTCGGGAACTGGTACTCGGCCTGCTCTCCCAGCGGGGGGAGGTGTCGGTGGCCGAAGTGAGCACCGTAGCCGGCGTGTCGGAGATGACGGTTCGCAGGGACCTCGACGCGCTGCAGCGCGAGGGCCTCGTGCGACGGGTGCACGGGGGGGCGATCACCGCCGTGTCGCGCAGCTACGAACCGCCCTTCTCGGTGCGGGCCGGCCGGGCGATCGACGCCAAGCGCCGGATCGGTTCGGCCGTGGCCGAGCTGATCGCCGACGGCGAGACCTTGATCCTCGACGTCGGCACCACCGTGCTCGAGGTCGCCCGGGCCCTCCGGGGCCGTCGCAACCTCACCGTGCTCACCGCCAGCCTGCGGATCCTCGACCTGCTATCTGAGGAGCGTGACATGACAGTGATGGCCGCCGGTGGGCTGCTGCGCCCTGGGGAGCTGTCCTTCGTCGGCGATCTCGCCGAACGAGCCTTCGATGAGCTCCTGTTCGACACCTTCGTCATGGGGGTCGGAGGGATCGCGGTGGAAGCCGGGCTCACCGAGTTCAACCTCGACGATGCGCGCGTCAAGAAGCACGCGGTCGCATCGGCCCGGCGATGCATCGTGGCCGCGGACTCCTCCAAGCTCGGCAACGTCGCCTTCGCCCGCATCGCGCCGCTCGAGCGCGTCGACGTTCTCGTCACCGATGCCGACGGCGCACCGGACGTCCTCGATGCCTTCAGAGCCGCCGACGTGGAGGTCCTCACCGTCTGATGCGCAAGTTCAGCGAGCTCTTCCCCAGGGATAAGGCCTTGATCGCCATGGCCCACCTGCCACCGTTGCCGGGTACGCCCCTGTACGACCCGGCCGTGGGGATGGACGGGATCGTCGACAGCGTTCGCCGCGACCTGCAGATCCTGCAGGACGCGGATTTCGACGCGGTGATGTTCTGCAACGAGGGTGACCGTCCCTACACGCTGCGGGCGGGATACGAGGGGGTGGCCGCTCTCACCCGCGTGATCGCCGAGCTGGCCCCGCGCGACCGGCCCTTCGGCGTCGACTTCCTGTGGGACGCCGAGGCCGCCCTCTCGGTCGCCGCGGTCACCGGAGCAGGGTTCGTGCGTGAGGTCATGACCGGCGTCTACGAGTCCGACATGGGCCTGTGGGCACCCGATGCCGGACGCCTGCTGCGCCGCCGGCGGCAGCTGGGAGCCGAGGACGTGCTGCTGTTCATGAACGTGACGCCGGAGTTCGCCTCTCCGATCGGGAGGCGATCGATCGGCGAGGTCGCTCGCAGCGCGGTGGTTTCCAGCCTCGCCGACGCGATCCTCGTGTCCGGCCCGATGGCGGGCAGCGAACCCGATCTCGGCGCCGTACGCACGGCCAAGGAAGCGGCGGTCGGCGTTCCGGTACTGGTCAACACCGGGGCCAAAGCGAGCAACGTCGCCGGTTTCCTCGAGGTCGCGGACGGGGTCATCGTCGGATCGGACCTCAAGGAAGACGGTGACACCTGGGCTCCCGTCAGCCCCGAACGGGTCGAGGCGTTCCTCAAGGCGGCGGGGCGATGACCCTTCTGCTCGGACTCGATATCGGCACCACCGCCACCAAGGGGGTGGTGATCGCGCCGGATGGCCGGGTGGTGGCCCGCGCATCGCGCCCCAGCGACCTGAGTTCGCGCCGGCCGGGATGGGCGGAAGAGGATCCGGAGCAGTGGTGGGTCAACGTCGTCGAGCTGTGTCGACAGCTCGGTTCGACCCGCGACATCGCCGCAGTCGGGGTGTCGGGGATGGTCCCCTGCGTGATCGCTCTGGACGCTCGCGGTGAACCGCTGCGGCCGTCGATCCAGCAGAACGACGCCCGAGCCGCGGCAGAGATAGACGAGCTGCGCGGCCGCCTCGACGAGGAGCGGGTGCTGGCTCGCACCGGGTCGGGGATCACGCAGCAGTCGGTGGGCCCGACCCTGCTGTGGTTGCAGCGTCACGAGCCGGAGGTGTGGGCGGCTACGGCGACGATCCAGGGTTCCTACGACCACGTCGTCTTGCGCCTGACCGGTGAGGCCGGGGTCGAGCTCAACTGGGCCCTGGAGAGCGGCCTCTACGACCTGCACAGGGGCACCTGGGCCGAGGACGTCTTGCAGGCCTGCGGCTGTGACCCTGCTTTGTTGCCTCCGGTGCGGCGGCCCGAGGACGTCGTCGGCAAGGTCACCGCCGAGGCGGCGCGAGAGACCTCCCTGAACGAGGGCACGCCAGTGGTCGCTGGTGCCGCAGACCACGTTGCGGCTGCCTTCGCCTCGGGTGTGGTAGCCGACGGTGACCTTCTGATCAAGCTTGGGGGGGCCGGCGACATCCTCATGGCCACGGAACGGCCGGTGATCGACCGGAGGCTGTTCCTCGACCACCATTTGATCCCCCAGATGTGGATGCCCAACGGCTGCATGGCCTCGAGCGGGAGCCTTCTGGGCTGGTTCCGTGACAATCTCGCCCCGAACGCGTCGCTGGAGGAGCTCGACGCGGCGGCCGCTGCATCGCGGCCGGGCTCCCGGGGGATCCTGGCTCTGCCCTACTTCCTCGGCGAGAAGACGCCGGTGCACGATCCTAGAGCGCGCGGTGCGTTCGTCGGGTTGCACCTCGGACACACCCGGGCGGATCTCTTCCGCTCTCTGCTCGAAGCGGTGGCGTTCGGCTTCCGTCACCACATCGACGTGTTCGCCGAGAACGGCATGGTACCCACCAAGGTGCGTGTCGCGGACGGCGGTTCGCGATCGAGACTGTGGGTGTCAATACTGGCCGGAGCGCTGGCGCGCCCCGTGGAACGGGTCGAGGTCGAGGACGCGTCGGCACTCGGAGCCGCATTCGTCGCCGGGGTCGGGACCGGAGTGTTTGCCTCCTGGCGCGAGATCGAGCGCTTCGTGCGAGTCCGCGACGTGATCGATCCGGCGGATACCGCCGTCTACGACGAGACCTACCGGCGCTACCGCGCCCTGTACCCGGCCCTCCGGGAGGTGCTCGCGTGAGCGGCGAGGGGAGTGAGCCGTGAGCGCGGTGGTGACTGGCGCGGGGGCCGGTATCGGTGCGGCTACGGCACGCGAGCTCGCGCGCCGCGGGCACGCCGTGGCGGTGACCGACATCGATCTCGACGCGGCCCGTGTCGTCGCGTCGGAGCTCGACGGACTGGCCGTGGAGCTCGACGTTACGAGCGCGGCCTCGATCGAGGCTGCGGTGGAGCGGATCGGATCCGAGCTCGGACCCGTGGAGGTGTGGGTCTCCAACGCGGGGATCTCGACGATGCACCCCTTCCTGGAGGTTCCCGAGGGCGATTTCGACGCCGCGATGACGGTGAACGCCAAAGGTGTCTTCCTGTGTGGCCAGGCGGCGGCGCGCCACATGATCGCGTCGGGCACCGAAGGCTCGATAGTCAACGTCGCGTCGATGGCGGGTAAGCGGGGCGGGGTCCCGTTCCTGTCCCACTACGTTGCCTCAAAGTTCGCGGTGGTCGGGATGACCCAGGCGATGGCCTACGAGCTCGCGCCTCACGGGATCCGGGTCAATGCGGTGTGTCCCGGCTATGTGGCGACCGCGATGCAGCAGCGTGAGCTTGCCTGGGAGGCCGAGCTGCGGAACATGACCCCGGAAGAGGTGCGCGACCTCTACGTGGCCGACACCCCGCTGGGCAGACTTGAAACCCCCGAAGATGTGGCCCGGGCGATCGCTTTCCTCGCCGGCAGGGACGCAGAGTTTGTGACCGGCGAGGCGATCGCAGTGAACGGGGGTGCCTTTATGGATTGACGCAAACGGGGTGGTCGGGCGACCGCCTGTGTTGGGTTTCGGGTTCCGTCGGAGCGACCCCGAAGGGGGGAAGCATGCAGAACGTAGGAGTAGGCAAGTCCACAACCGGAGTTGCGGCGCAGCCGGGTGGGTTGTTCGTACGCAACGCCACCGGGCTGGTGCGAGAACTGAGTGCGTTCGACGCCTTCAACCTGGTCTTCTCCGCGGTGCTGATACCGGTGGGGATCACCCAGGTGATGGGTTTCGCACCGATCTTCTGGCCGCGAGCCAACATGCTGCTGTCGTTCTTGATCGCGACGCCGCTGGTGGCTTGTTTCGGCCTCGTGTACCTGTACTTCACGGTGCTGATGCCTCGGTCGGGCGGGGACTACGTATGGGTGTCACGTACGCTGAGCCCGTTCCTGGGCTTCGTGGTGAATTTCTCGCTCACCTTCGTATTCCTCACCTGGGTCGCTTTCAACTTCACTTTCATGTTGTCGATAGTGGGCCCGGCCGCGGCCTACGTCTTCGCCCTGCACAGCAGCGCCCTGACCTCCCCGAGCCAGGGCGAGATGATGGTGGTGGCAACCGTGCTCACGGCCATTTTCGCCCTGCTGATGATCGCCGGGGTGAAGACCGTGGCCCGCTACATGAAGGTGCTGTTCGCGATCGTGTGGGTCGGTATGCTCGCGTGGCTCATCGCCATGGCCGTGGGCAGCCACGGGGACTTCCTGTCTCACTGGCGGTCGGCCACCGGGGCCCCCGCTTCCGAGGTGATCCGCCGGGCCTCGTCTTTGGGGTTCTCGCCCGCCGCGGGGATCGGCTGGGTGGCCACGCTTTACGCGATGGTCTACTGCTTCCAGGTCTACACGGGTTTCCAGTGGACCGGCTACTTCGCAGGAGAGATCCGCAACGTCCGCCGCACCGCCACGACCTCGATCATCGGGGGTCTGATCGCCTCTGCGGTGATCTACATCGCGGCCGCGGGGTTGATCTACAAGTACTTCGGGTTCCGGTTCTTCGGCTCGGTGGTGTTCATGGGCCTGGGTGATGGTTCCTCCCACTGGCACGAGCCGTTCTCGCCGTGGCTCGCCGCCCTGGCGAACTTCCTGCCCGGCCCCCACTGGATCGCGGCCTTCATCGCTCTGTGCTTCGTGCTGGCGATCCTGTGGTGGACCCCCACCGGCTTCATGCTCGGGACCCGCAACCTCTTCTCGTGGTCCTTCGATCGACTCGCTCCCGAGTCGCTCACGCGCGTCTCGGATCGGTTCCACACCCCGGTGGTGGCAACGATAGTGATCGCCTGCGTCGTGGAGCTGCTCAACTACCTCAACATCTACGCGGGCCTCGGCGCCTACCTGCTCAACATCATCGCCGTGATGGGGCTCGCCTTCATCGTGGTGTCGGTGGCCGCGGCCCTGACGCCGTGGCGGCGCCCGTCTCTGCACGCATCCGGGCCCGCATGGGCGCTGCGACGCGTGGGCGGAGTACCCCTCATCACGATCCTGGCGACCGTGTCTGCCCTGTCCTGGGCGTTCGTCATCTGGACCGCGTTCCACACCGGCTTCGGCGGTACCTTCGGAGCCAAACCGATGCTCGAAGCCTTCACCGCCCCCCTGATCGCGATCGCCTACTACCTGGTGGTGAGTCTCTACCGGCGCTCGCAGGGCATCGAGCTCAGGAGGACCTTCGAGGAGATCCCGCCGGAGTGAGTGACGACCTCGTCACCGAGGGTGTCCGTCTGGTCGAGGAGGCCGGGAGGGCGGGCATCGCCGTCCGCCTGCTGGGAGGTACAGCGATCGCCTACCGGGCTTCGGAGGAGGCCCGGTGCGCCTTCGCCCGCCCCCTGGCCGACCTCGACCTCGTTTCACACCGGCGCACCGCTCGTGCGCTACGCGATCTCCTCGAGCGTCGGGATCTGGAGCCGGAGAGGGTATTCAACGCCACCCATGGAGCCAAGCGCCTCCTCTACCACGCCCCGGATCGCTCCTTTCACATCGATGTGTTCCTCGATCGCTTCGACATGTCCCATAGCTTCGATCTCGCCGATCGTATCGAGCTTGAGCCGGTGACCCTGCCGGCCGCCGATCTGTTGCTCACCAAACTGCAGATAGCAGAGCTCAACCGCAAGGACGCCAGCGACACATTGATGCTGCTGGCCGACCATGAACCTTGCGATCACGGGGGGCCCGGCAGCCTCGAGCTGCCGCGCGTCACCGCGCTGTGCGGGACCGACTGGGGTCTGTACACGACCATCACCGACAACCTCCTGGCGACGCAAGCCCTGCTGCCGAGCCTCGTCGGAGACGACCCTCTGCGCGAGCGCCTCAGGGCACGCCTCGAGCAGCTTCGCCTGGCCCTCGAAGGATGCCCCAAGACTGCGCGCTGGAAGCTGCGGGCTCGGGTGGGTCGCCGGGTGCGCTGGTACGAGGTGCCCGAAGAGGTGGTGAGATGAGCCTGACCCTGTACTACGCCTCCGACGTGCACGGAGCCGACGTGTTGTGGCGGAAGTTCGTCAACGCAGGACGCTTCTACGGTGCCGACGTCCTTGTGATGGGTGGCGATGTCGCCGGCAAGGCGGTGGCGCCGATCGTCGCAACCGAGGGCGGTTACCGCTGCGACCTCGTGGGCGGGGAGCCGTTCGGGGAGTACGAGCTCGAGGCTGTGGAAGGCCGGCTGCGTGCGGCCGGCTTGTACCCGCACGTCGTCACCGAAGACGAGCTGGCCGCAATGCACGCGGATCCGGCGACCGCCACCAGGGTCTTCAAGCGGGTCATGATCGACGCGTTCGCTGCATGGTTGGCGCTGGCTGACGAACGCCTTGGAGGCAGCGGCATCTGCTTGTACGTGATGTTGGGCAACGATGACGAGCCCGAGCTTCGAGAAGTGATCGCCGCATCGCAGGTCGCGGTGGATCCAGAGGACGTCGTGGTCGATCTCGGTGAAGGCTTCGAGATGATCTCGTGCGGGTGGTCGAACCCCACGCCGTGGGACTCGCCGCGTGAGATGCCCGAAGAGCAGCTCGAGTCACACCTCGAAAAGCTCATCACCGGAGTGCAGGACCCGGGGCGCACCGTGTTCAATGTGCACGTGCCCCCGATCAGTACCGCGATCGACACCGCCCCGGCACTGGACGCCAACCTCAAGCCGGTCGTGCGCGGCGGGACGGTCGTGATGGCTCCCGCGGGATCCAAGGCGGTGCGTAACATCATCGAGCGCTACCAGCCACCTTTGGCGCTGCACGGACACATCCACGAAGCGCGCGGCACGGTCAAGCTGGGGCGCACAGTGTGCATCAACCCCGGCAGCGAGTACGGCGAAGGGGTGCTGCACGGAGCGCTGGCGGTGCTCGACCGCCGCAAGGGGCTGCGCCGCTACCAGCTGGTGTCCGGCTGACGGCGGCCCCGCGAGACGCGTCCGTTGCCCCGCGGCCCTAGAGGTCTGGGTCTATGAGGTCGAGGCCCGACTCATCGTCGTGGGCCCGGCGCAGGGTCTGCGGCGTGGCCTCGATGAACACCTCGAGGGTCGGGCGGATGTGGGCTTCCTTGAGGTGGCCCCCGACCGTGGTCCCGTCCGGGCGCCCGAGGGTGATGTGGGCGTGGATCATCGGTTCGCCGTCGGGACGCAGGCTCATGTTGCCGACCAGGGACAGGATCTCGAACTGCTCGTCGACGGTGATGTCCCGGTAACCCTTGATGTTCCAGTCGAAGAAGGCGAAGGTTGCGGCCTGAAGTGCGCCGATGCCGTGGAAGTGCGCGGCCTGCAAGCCTTCGTCCTTGGCCAGGGACGCGAGACCCTGCATCGCCTCTTCGCCGGTGCGGAAGATCGCCACGTAGCTCGAACCGTCACCCTTGCCGATCTGCCGGACCTTCATGTCCTCTCCTCCTTGCGTCGGTCGCGGGCGGAGATGCGTGCCCTCCCCGTCGATCATCCCCTAGCCTGCCCTGGGAACCCCACCGCAACCCGACCGGAACCTTCCCCGGCCTGCAGCGTTCACTCGGCCGCACGTTGAGGAGATGCTGCGCGCTGTATCCGCACCGCAAGCCGAGGGGAAGCTTCCCCCTAGCTCGCAGCGATCGCTCGGCGGCAGGTTTAGGGGATGCTGCGACCGGGCACCCAACGAGGCGGGAGATAAGGGGCTGGAGGAAGGCGAGCATGGCGCAGAGCCACGCGGTCTCGGCCGACGTGCTGGACCGCCTCAACCGCAACGTGCCGACGTCTTTCTATTGGTCGCTCACGTTGCTCGCCACGGTCGGCGGCTTCCTCTTCGGCTACGACACGGCCAACATCGGCTCGGTCCTGGATTTCGTGCCCTACCACCTCACCGGGTTCGCTCTCGGTTACCTCGTCGCCGGCGCGTCGGTCGGAGCCGCGATAGGGGCCTTCTCGGCCGGCTGGCTCACCGACCGCTTCGGGCGCAAAGCTCTGCTGGTAACCGATGCCGCGGTCTACGCCGCCGGCGCGGTGCTGTCCGCGGTGACCTGGAACGTGGGGGTGCTGCTGTTCGCTCGCACGTTGATCGGTCTGGCGATCGGGGCAGACTCGGCGATCGCTACCGCCTACATCTCCGAGTACGCACCGAGCAACCGGCGGGGCGGTCTCGCCATGCTGCAGCAGTGGATGATCACGATCGGGATCCTGGGCTCCTACCTCATCGCGTGGATCATCTTCCTCGCTCTGCCGGCGAGCGCCAAGACCACGGACTGGCGTCTGATCCTCGGCCTCGGGGCGGTGCCCGCGCTCATAGCCCTCGCGCTGCGCACTCGCATGCCCGAGTCACCGCGCTGGCTGATGCGTCAGGGACGCTTCGACGACGTCAAGGCCGCGCTCGGCAAGCTCAACATCCGGGCGACCCTTGATGACATCAAGCAGACCGCCCGGCGTCTCGCCGACGTCGAGGAGGAACGCCGCAAGCAGAAGATCACCAACTGGACCCCGGGCGTGCGCCGGGCCCTCATGGTCGTCGTGGTGTTCTTCGTGTTCCAGCAGATAACCGGTATCAACATCCCCCTGTACTACGGCCCGCATCTGCTGGGGCCGTATTTCCAGAGCGGCCACGTGACCAAGATCGAGTCCACGCTGTCAGCGATCGAGGCGACGCTGATCATTGCCGCGGTGAACGCGGCCGCGACCTACTTCGCCTTCCGCTGGATCGACCGTGTCGGCCGGCGCAAGCTGTCGATGGGTGGCTACACGGGTATGGCGCTGGCGATGCTGCTGTCGGCGGCCGGTATCACCTTCTTCACCGGGCTGATCCGGGTCGTCGTGGTGATGATCGGGCTCGACGCATTCATCGCCTCGTTCGCGATCGGCGTGGGAGGTACGGGCTGGCTCATACAGGGCGAGGTGTTCCCGACCGCGGTGCGCGGCCGGGCGGCGGCGATCGGGGCGACCGCCGACTGGCTGGCGAACTTCGCCCTAATCGAGGTCTTCCCGGTGTGGCAGTCGGGCATCGGGCTCGCCTGGGTTCTGGTGTGCTTCGCCGCTCTCGCGGTGATGGCGATCCTCTTCATCCACGGCTTCTTGCCGGAGACCAAGGAGCTCTCGGTCGAAGAGATAACCGAGCTGTTCGACGACACTGCCCGCCGCGGCCGCCTGTTCACCCCGCAGCCCCAGACCGGCTGAGTTTTCACGGGCGCGCTCGGATCGAGACCGGTGCGGGCCGTCTTGGAGCCGGACCCGGATCCGCCGAGCAACCCCGGCCGGCACCGGAACACGTTCGAAGCGTGGGCGTGGAGCGGCGGCGAGCCCCTCGAGCCCCGGGCCGGGTAGGGGAGATCCGGCGTCTACCCGGCGGCGGAGCGCGACCGGCTCAGGGGCGCGGCGAGATCAGCAGGCTCTGGCTGCCGTAGCCCAGCTCCCCGGCGGCGTCGCCGAGCACCGAGGTGCACACGCCGACCCCGTCGCGCGCCAGCTGCGTGCGGGCGTGCATGCGGATCCACTCCTGCTCGGGCTCGCGCGCCAGCGCCACGGTGAGGTCGGTGTTGATGAATGTCCAGCGCGCGAAGTCCAGCATCGTCGAGATGCCGCTGGCCGAGTCGGCCACGGTCACGAGCCTCTGGGCCCCGCTCGGCCGTTCTTTCGCCACGAGCGGTATGCGGCTGCGGGCCCAGGCCGTGGCCGGTCCGGGACTGAGCCATGCCCCGCGCACGAAGGCCCACTCGATCGCTTCCAGGTAGTTGGGGTGGTAGTCGGCGGGGAAGGCATCGAGCGCGCGGCCGTCCTCGGGCCGGTCGGGTGGCGGGAAGCATGCAACCGGCACGGCGACGTCACGGCGCGCCATGAACCACGCCCCCGCCCGCATGACCTCGACGCCGTCGGCCAGTAGGCCGGCCCGCAGCAGGGACACCCGCTTGCCGGGCCGTACGACCTCGCTCTTGACCGTGAGCGTCGTCACCGGTATCGGGTGGAGGATGTCGACCGTCACGCGCACGAGGCGCATGCCCGGCTCGGCGGTCCGCTCCAGGGCCCGGACGAGAAGGGCCGCAGGCGGGCCCGCGTGCTGCGAGTCCGGCCCCCACGGCCCCCGGGTCCACCGGGTCGACTCGAAGGCGTCCTCTCCCCCGGCGAGGTAGAAGGCGTCGTCTTCCACGCCCGACGAGGCTACCCGCCCGCCGCCGTGCCGGAGGGTTGCCCGGCAGGGCCGGGGGAGCGGGCGACGGCGTAGGCTGGGCAGCGTCGATCGTGTCGTTGCTGGAGGTGGTCCGCCCGTGACCGACGTGCAGAGCGCGTTGCCGCTACCCGCGGCGCGCAACGAGCCGGTGCTCGACTACGCCCCCGGCTCCCCCGAGCGCGAGGAGCTGGAGGCCCGCCTCAAATCCATGAAGGACGAACGCCCCCTGTTACCGCACGTGATCGGGGGCCGTGACGTCACCACCGAAGAGACGCGTCGCTACACCGCCCCCCACGACCACTCCCTGCACCTCGCCGACGTCGCCGTGGCCACGCCCGAGCACATACGCCGGGCGATCGACGCTGCCAAGGCGGCGCGAGCGGAGTGGGCATCGGCGTCGTTCGCCGACCGCGCCGCGGTGTTCCTGCGTGCAGCGGATCTGCTGTCGACGACGTGGCGCTCCACGCTCAACGCGGCGACGATGCTCGGCCAATCCAAGTCGATCTTCCAGTCCGAGATCGATGCCGCCTGTGAGCTCGCCGACTTCTGGCGCTTCAATTGTAACTTCGCGGCGCGTCTGTATGAGGATCAGCCGTTGTCGGTACCGGGGTCGTGGAACCGGGTCGACTACCGGCCGCTCGAGGGCTTCGTACTGGCGGTGTCGCCGTTCAACTTCACCTCGATCGGCGGCAACCTCCCGTCGGCCCCCGCCCTCATGGGCAACGTTGTGGTGTGGAAACCGTCGGACAAGCAGGTGCTGTCGGCCCACTACACCATGCGCCTGCTGCAGCAGGCGGGACTGCCCGATGGCGTCATCAACCTCGTGTACGGCGATCCGGGGACGACCGTGGACACGGTGCTCGCCGATGAAGACTTCGCGGGGCTGCATTTCACCGGCTCGACCGCAGTGTTCAAGCAGCTGTGGCGTGAGATCGCCGAGGCGTTGCCGCACCTGCGCAGCTACCCGCGCATCGTGGGGGAGACCGGGGGCAAGAACTTCGTGGTGGCGCACCCGAGTGCCGATCCGGCGGCGCTGGTTGTGGCGCTGGCCCGCGGCGCTTTCGAGTACCAGGGCCAGAAGTGCTCGGCCGCGTCGCGTGCCTACATCCCGCGCTCTCTGTGGAGCGAGGTGGAGGACGAGCTCTGCGAGGTCGCGTCGAGCATGCCGATGGGCGACGTGTCCGATCTGTCGACGTTCCTCGGGGCGGTGATCGACGAGAACGCATTCAACAGGCTGAGCGACGCGATCGAGGGGGCCCGTGGGCGCGGTGAGCGCATCCTGGTCGGCGGCGGCACCGAGCGCGAGCGTGGTTGGTTCGTGCAGCCGACCGTCATCCTTACCGAGGATCCGCGCTCGGACACGATGCAGCGCGAGCTGTTCGGCCCGATCCTCACGGTGTACGTCTACGACGACGCCGACTGGGACCAGGCCCTCGAGCTCGCGGCGACCACCGGCCCCTACGCGCTCACCGGTTCGGTGTTCGCGCGCGACCGCGCCGCGGTGCGCCGCGCCACCGATGCCCTGCGCGACGCGGCCGGCAATTTCTACGTCAACGACAAGCCCACCGGCGCCGTGGTCGGTCAGCAGCCCTTCGGCGGCGCGCGCGGCTCGGGCACCAACGACAAGGCCGGCTCGATGTGGAACCTGATCCGCTGGGTGTCGCCCCGGGCCATCAAGGAGAACTTCACCCCGCCGCACGACTGGCGCTACCCGCATATGGGCTGAGGGTCGCCGACGCGCGGCGGGGGCCCCGGTAGGAGCCCCCGCCTGCCCCGGCGGGTCCGTCGCGTCCCGCCGCAGCTCTTGCGCCGGCTAGATGCGCGGCCCCGAGGTCTGGTTGGCCACGTAGATGCCGGTGTGCTTCTTGGTGTCCTGGGTGAAGGCGACGTGGAAGCGCCCGTGGGGATCGATCGTGGCGTCTATGAAATCGAGCAGGTCACGGTTGGAGCCCGGGAACACGCAGAAGATCCCGAGCGTGCAGACGTCGCCCTTGTGGATCGGGTCGGGGGTGATCCTCTTCACCCGCCAGGACGGATCGGCCGAACGCAAGCCCTTGCCCTGGGCGACGTAGAGGTACCACTTGTCGCCGGCGCCTCCTCCGGGGGCCGGCTTGCCGTAGGGCAGCGTGTCGATACGCGCCGGGGTCGCGATGAAGGCGACGTCGACCCGGCCCGGGCGGCCCGCCGCGATCGCCGGGAAGAAGTGCGTGCCGCGGCCCGCGGGGATGCGGAAGGGCCGGCCGTGGTTGGCGGTGTTGAAGCTCTTGCCGCCGTTGAACGACGCGCTCACGTACATGTCCCACTGCTTGCCAAGGTTGTCTCCGAAGGCGAGGTAGGGGTTGCCGGCGCGGTCGAGCGTGAGGTCGGCGAACAGCACCGAGGCGTCGTGGCCGAAACCGCCGTCGAACACCTTGGTCGCCTCCCACGTCTGGCCCTCGTCGTCGGACCATGCGATCCACACCGAGTGGAAGGTGTCCATCTGGGTGTAGTTGCAACCGGTGGCCAGGCTGGTCGCCACGTCGGCGGCAAGCCACGCGACGTAGACGCGGCCCGCGTGGGGGCCCGACTGCACGACCTTGACTCCGCCCGGGATCGTGTTGCAGAAGGAGTCGGCCTGTGCCTGAGGCAGCGTCGCCAGGACGTCGATCGGCGCGCTGAAGGTCCGGCCCCCGTCCTTGGACACGTTGACCCAGATCTGGCTCGGACCGAAGTCGTGGTAGGTGATGTAGACGCGCGCGTGCCGGGTGGTCTTGCCCGGAGGGATGTAGGCGTCGACCCACTGGCGATCGACCTTGAGCGGGTTGCCGGTCGAGGAGTCGTCGGCCACCGCGGTCTCGGCCCGACCCTTTTGGGGCCACGTCTTGCCGTGGTCGAACGACTTGTAAACGTCACCTTCGAGGTTGCCGTCGAGGTTGCTCTCGTACACCGCGCCCGAGCTGTCGACGTTGACCGAGGTGTCTCCGCTGAAGGTGTCTGCGATCCCGCCCGGGCTGAAGCTCCTGCCCTCGTTGAACGAGCGGTAGAAGGAGGCCCCTTTGTTGGATGGGAACGAGACGTAGAGGCTGCGTCCGGGCCCGGCTGCGATCGAGGGCTCGCCCCCGCCGTCTTTGTCGGCGATCTTCTGATAGTCCTTGCCGGTGGCCACGCCGGTGGTGGTGAAGCCGAGCGCCTGGGTATGGGCCCCGGCCGGTGCCCCGAGCGGGGCCACGGCGGCGACTAGGGCGACCGTCGCCCCGACCGCGATCGTGCGCAGCGTCGTCATGTGCGACCTCCCGAGCCGTGTCGTCCGGGCCGGGCCCCCGTCGGAGCCCGTCTTGCAGCCCCACCCGGG
>CADDZG010000045.1 GCA_902812355.1 Actinomycetota bacterium
GACCAGACGTGGGCGGCCGAGCTCGGCTCCGTGGCTCATCGCGCCGGCGCCGACGCGATCGTGGCCGTCGGCGGCGGGCGGTGCCTCGACGTCGGCAAGCTCGCTGCGGCGCGCGCCGGTCTGACGCTCGTCACCGTGCCCACGCAGCTGTCCCACGACGGCATCTGTTCGCCGGTCGCGGTCGTGCCCAACTCCCACGGCCGGGCCGAGAGCATCGGTGCGGTGACCCCGGCCGCGGTGCTGCTGCCGATGGAAACCCTGGTGCGTGCCCCGGTGGCCTCGGTCCGTGCCGGCATTGGCGACCTGCTGGCCAACCCGCTGGCGCTGCGCGACTGGATGCTGGCCGCCGATCGCGGTCTCGAGGAGATCGCTCAGCCGGCGTGGGACCTGTCGGTGCGGTCGTTCGAGCTGATCGAGCCCGACCTCGACACCGACGTCGAGGTCTCGATCAAAGACCCCGACTTCCTGCGCCGCCTGGCGAGCGCTCTGATCCTGTCGGGTCAAGCGATGATCGCCGCCGGCAGCTCGCGCCCCTCCTCAGGCGGCGAGCACGAGATCTCCCATGCGATCGACGAGCTCTACGGGGGCCGGGCGATGCATGGAGCCCAGGTGGCGTTCGGCTGCATCTTCTCGGCCTCGATCTACGGCGACGATACCGAGCTGCTGCGCAGCCGCCTGCGCAGGCTCGGGCTCCCGGGATCGCCTGCCGATCTCGGCTTCGATGAGGACGACGTCGTCGCGGTGCTGCTGCACGCGCCCGAGACGCGTCCCGGGCGCTTCACCGTCCTCGAAGACGCAGACCTCGACGAGCCCAAGGCCCGCGCCCTGATCCGCCGCATCTGGGGCTGACGAGCGGGATGACGCCGCGGCTGGAGCGCCCCGCCGGGCCGGCGCAGGGCTCATAGGATGCGAGCCATGGGGAACGCGGTGGTCATCGGCCTGGACGGCGCCGCGTGGCACCTGCTCGATCCGATGATCGCGGCCGGGGCCATGCCGCGCCTGGAGCGGCTGAGAGAACGGGGTGCGTGGGGGCGCCTGGCGTCTACGGTGCCGACCTACACGCCGCCGGCGTGGACCTCGGCCGCCACCGGTGTCAATCCCGGGCGTCACGGCATCTACGGCTTCACCGAGGGCCACGCGCAGGCGCCCGAACAGCGCCTGATGCACTCGGGGCTGATGCGGGCCCCCGCGATCTGGGACATGGCCAACGCCCAAGGCGTGCGGGTCGGCGTCTACAACCTGCCGCTGACCTACCCGCCGCGACCGGTCGACGGCTGGATGGTGTCGGGCATGATGACGCCGGGCTACGGCGAGCACCTGCACGGCTTCGCGTCGTGGAGCGGCGGCACGGGCAGCTCGGACGATCTCGAGGCCAGGATCCTGTCGTGGGCGCCGGGCTACGTCGTCGACGTGTCCGCCGACTACGAGCAGGACTGGCGCGACGCGGCCCTGTGCGAACGCACCCTCGCGTCCCTGCGCCAGCGCTACGACGTCCTGCGCGGGCTGCTCGAGACGGATCCGGTGCCGCTCGTGTTCGCCGTCCTCGAGGCGCCCGACAGGCTGCAGCACGTCTACTACCGCTACATGGATCCGTCCGACCCGATGTACGGGAGCGCGGCGGCTCGCGCGCTGCAGGAACGCATCGCCGAGTGCTTCGCGGCGATGGACCGCATCGTCGGGTTGCTGGCCGACCATGCCGGCGACGACGGTGGTGTGGTGGTGTGCTCCGACCACGGTTTCACCGCCTGGGAGGTGTCGGTTCACACCAACACCCTGCTCCAGCGCTGGGGTTACCTGCGCCTCAAGCCGGGGGCCCGGCTCCTGCAGTCGCGTGTGGCGCGCGCCGCGGTGCCTCTCGGGCGCCGCCTGCTGTCCCGCCGCCTCGCCCGGCGGGCCAAGGGAGCGACCTTCGCGGCGATCGACTGGAGCGCAACGCGCGCCTTCGCCTCACCGATCCCGCTACAGGGGGTGTTCGTCAACCTGCGGGGCAGGGAACCCTTCGGCACCGTGGCGCCGGAAGAGCTCGAGGCGGTGAAAGACGAGCTCGCCGGCCGCTTCGAGCGGCTCACCGATCCGGTCGGCACCCCGGTGACCGATCGTGTGTGGCGTTCGGAAGAGGTGTTCACCGGAGACGTCGTCCCCGGGGGCCCGGACCTGCTGCCGGTGTTGCGCGACCATCGCTACGAGCTCGACGACGAGCTCTTCCATCGCGATCCCTTCACGGACGTGAGCGACCTGCCGCGCGGCGTGCATCATCCCGACGGCATCGTCGTGGTCGCGGGGGCCGATGCCGCCACTCGTCCGGGCCTGGACGCGTCGGTGATGGACGTGACGCCCACCGTGCTGCACCTCGCCGGGCTCGCGGTCCCCGAGGGTCTGGATGGACGGGTGATCGAAGAGGCGCTGGCTCCCGAGGCCCTCACCCGGCGTCCGGTGCGCACCACCAGCCCCCCGGCGCCTCCCGGTTCGGATCGTGGTGACGACTCGCCATACTCACGTGAAGAGGAGGCGATGATCGAGGAATCCCTACGGGGGCTGGGCTACCTCTGATGGCTCAGGTCGCGCCCCCGGTGCAGACGCCGGCGACGACACGACAACCGCTGCAGCGGCGTAGCAGGTTGCGGATCGGCCTGCGCGTGGTGGCCGACGGCTTTGCGCTCCTCACCGCCTTCTTCCTGTCGTCCGCGATCCGCTTCGAGTTCATGTCCGGCGCGCCGGCGAACGGGGTCAACTACACGTGGATCGCCTTGATCGCCACACCGGTGTGGCTCCTGCTGTTCCAGCTCTACGGACTCTACGAGCCGCGCCAGGTGTTGAGTCCCGTCAACGAGTTCAAGCAGGTGTTCCACGGCGTGGTGGCCGGCACGGTGCTCGTGTTCATCGCCGACTCGGCCTTGAAGCTCGACCTCGCCCGCAGCTGGGTGCTGTTCGCGCTCGGCACGACCTTGGTGATCGTGGGCGGCGAGCGCCTGATGGTGCGCAAGGTGCTGCACTTCCTGCGCCGAAGGGGCGGCGATGCGACGCGCACGATCGTGCTCGGGGCCAACCACGAAGCCGCCACGGTGGCCCGGACCCTCGAGCGCGAGGCGTGGCTCGGCTACCACATCGTCGGTTTCGTCGACGACGATCTCCCCATCGGCAGCGAGATCTACAACGGCCACCGCGTGATCGGCACCCCGTCACAGGTGCGCGAGCTGGTCGAGCAGGAGCAGGCGACCCTGGTGCTGGTGGTGGCCTCGGCCTTCGATGCCACCCGGCTCAACCGGCTGTTCTGGGAGCTGCAGGACGCCGACGTCGATCTCCAGGTGACGTCGGGAACGATCGACCTCATGGCCTCGCGCATGACCGTGCAATCGGTCGCCGGGGTCCCCCTCTTCTATGTCCGCCGCACCGGTATGGATGCCTTCCAGTTGGTGCTCAAACGCACCGTGGACCTCGTCGGAGCGGTGCTCGGGCTCACGCTGCTGTCCCCCCTGTTGATCGCCGTGGCCCTGTGGGTGCGGGCCGACTCGCCCGGGGGGGCATTCTTCAAGCAGGTGCGCGTCGGCCGTGGGGGGCGGCTGTTCACGGTGTGGAAGTTCCGCACCATGGTGTCCGATGCCGAGCGGCGACGGGCCGAGCTCGAACACCTCAACCAGGGTCCGGGGATCCTCTTCAAACTCAAGGACGACCCGCGCGTGACCCGTGCCGGACGTGTGCTGCGGCGCTACTCGATCGATGAGCTCCCCCAGCTGATCAACGTGCTGCGCGGCGACATGAGCCTGGTGGGGCCGCGGCCGGCCCTCCCCAGCGAGGCCGAGCAGTACGACGACTGGGTGCGCAACCGCCTCAAGGTCAAGCCTGGGATGACCGGGCTGTGGCAGGTCAGCGGGCGCACGGAGACGAGCTTCTCGGACTACGTGCGCTATGACCTCTTCTACATCCAGAACTGGTCGCTGTCGCTGGACGCGTGGATTCTGTGGCGCACCCTGCGTGCGGTGATATCCGGCGAAGGAGCAGCGTAGGCGGGGGCCGCGCTCGCCGGGTCGCCGCCGGTGGGAGGGGTACGCTTGCCCCATGCTCGAGGAGATCACGGTGGTGTGCGAGGACCAGCCCGGCAAGCTGGCCGAGGTCGGTGAACTGCTCGGCCGCCACGGGGTCAACATCGAGACGCTGTCGGCGACGACCCACGAGGGCCGCGGGGTGATCCACCTCGTGGTCGACGACGACCAGGACGCGGCCGAGATCCTCGCGTCGAACGGCTTCCACGTCGAGGGCACCCGTCAGGTCATGGCCGCGACCCTCGAGGACCGTCCCGGCGAGCTCGGTGCATTCTGTCGCCGGCTGGCGGATGCCGGGGTCGCCATCTCGGCTGCCTACGTGATGCGGCGCGGAGGCGGCGAGACCGAGCTGATCTTCGCGGTCGACAACCTGGAAGCCGCCAAGCGCGCCTAGGGCTGGCCGCCTCCCGCAGGGCGTCTTCCCGCCCCGCACCCCCGATCGCTCGGCCGGGTTGCACGGCGCACCGATCCCGCACCGGTAGCCCGGCCGCGCTCCTCTCCTAGTTGCCGGGGTGTGGCAAGCGGCTTCATCACCCACCAGATCAACGCGATCGTGGTGGCGCAATGGGGCGACCCCGGCGAGCACCGCACCCGAACCGGCCTGAGGGCGCGCACAGAGGTCAGCGCAACCTGCGATAGACGGTGAGCAGGATCGCGGCGCACACCATGACGATGCCCACCGCCAGGAAGGGCACGACCAGACCGGTGATGGGCCCGAGCACGAACACCACCGCCTGAACGTCGGGCATGCCCGGGGTCGGGGTCAGGCGATGGCGCGCCAGGCGCTGGCGCCAGGCCCCACCGAGCCCGGTGCCGGGACCCTTCTCCGCTCCGGATATCTCCCAGAAGAAGTAAGCGAGAACGACGTAGACGATCGCCACCCACACGCTGCGCCGGGGCAAACCGTTGGCGTTCCACAGGTAGATCGCGAGCCCGAGGCCGGCCGCCGCCCGGCGCGCCGCGTCGGCGAGGTGATCGAGGGCCTCGCCCTTGGGTGAGGTGATACCGGTCGCCCGGGCAAGCTTGCCGTCGACGCAATCGGCGACGAACGCCAGGTAGAAGACCACGCCGCCGAGGGCGAGCGTGAGACGGCTCCCGAGCGCGAACAAGACCCCGGCGGCGATACCCAGCCCCAGGGCTGCGACGGTGACGTGGTCGGGGGTCACCGAGCGCACACGTGCCAGACGGCGCACGAGAGGCACCGCCAGGGGGTCCGCGGCCAGCACGGTGAACCAGTAGTCGACCCGCTTGGCCCCGTCCTCGCCGGAGGTCCCCGCGACCGGTGCGGTAGTAGCGGCACCTGGCGCAGCCTCGCTGACGTCGTGGTCGGCGACGCCGGGCTGCTCCCCCGCCGGGGGCACCCGGGCGGTGGTGTCGGAGGGCTCCACCTCGCCCCGGCGCGCGTCGCGTCCCCCGGTCACGGTCGCTCCCGGGCCGGATCGACGAGCCCGCGGCCGCGTGCCTGCTCCCACGCCCCCACGATCATGCCGGTGACGAGACCCGGATCGCGCGTCTGCACGGCCTTGCCGAGGTTGAGGATGAACAGCCCCAGCAGAGCCCACCACAGCGCCGCCTTATGGAAGGCGTCCTGGGGCATCAGCTTGCGGTGCAGGTAGAACTGGTTGGCGAGGTTCATGCGCTGCAGCTGGTGCGAGCTCATGCGGGACCGTCCGCTCTTGAGGTGATCGCAGCGCGCTGCGGGGGTCTGCAACAACGTGTAGCGCCGCGAGACGCGGTACGAGAGGTCGATGTCCTCCTTGTAGCCGTAGCCCGACAACGCCTCGTCGAAGCGCTCGTAATCGAAGACCTCACGCCGGAACGACATGAACCACCCGTTGAAGTACTCGATACGGCGCACGCCCGCCGATTCCGAAACCCCTTCGGCGTAGAAGCCCGGACGGACCTTGCCCGAGGCCTCCGGCCACCACCCGCCGATCCCGAACAGCCGCCGGTACAACCGGGTCACGAGCGCCGGGCGCGCCGGGCGCATTGGAGAGGCCCGCACGCCGCCGATCCTGTCACCCCAGGCTTCGTACACCGCCAGCACCTGCTCGTGGCAGTCGGGAGCGAGGCGTACGTCGTCGTCGATGAAGAAGATCGGGTCGCCCGTCGTACGGTCGATGCCGATGTTGCGCTGCACCGTGAGACCCCGGGGGGCCGGGTGGTGGTAGTCGAGCTTGATCCCGGCCGCGGCGCACACGCTCTCGATCTCCGCCCGGGTGGGGGTGTCGTCGCTGGAGTCGACGATGCACAGCTCAGCCGGCAGCACCGTCTGGGCCGCCAGGGAGCGCACCGTGGCCAGCAGCTCGTCCGGCCGGTTGCGGGTGGCGATCACGAAGGCCGAGGGGGCTCTGCGCACGTCGTCGTCCACGGCCAGCAGGGTACCGTTTGAGGCCATGCCGTCGGGAGCCGCGCATCGGAGCCGGAGGGCCCGGATGCTTGTGGCCGCTTGCTCCGTCGTGGCGGCGGGGGCGGTCTCGGCGTGGCTGCTGGTCCGCTCGCCGGGGGCCGGTGCACCCGGTCCCCGTCCGGTGAGGGCGTGCGACGTGGCACTGCCGGTGCTCGAGCGGATCTACAACGGCTACGTCCCCGGGCGCTCGGGGGACGTGCTGGCCGCCGAGCAGCCCGAGGACGCCTTCGGCACCCGTCACTCCACGCCCTACTACTACACGCAGCACATCCCGTTGGTGCTGTACGGCCCCGGCTTCATCCGTTCGGGCCTGCGGGTGGAGCGCCCGGTGACGATGGCCGACGTCGCCCCGACGCTTGCGGAGCTGCTGCACTTCGATGCCTTCCCCCGGCGCGACGGCTCGGTGCTGCGCGAGGCGTTGCTGCCGCGTTCGCAACGCAACGGGGTACCGAGGCTGATCTTCACGCTCGTGTGGGACGGAGGCGGTTGGGACGACCTCGAGCAGTGGCCGCACGCGTGGCCGCACCTCAAGCACCTGATGACCAGGGGAGTCGACTCCACCGACGCGACCGACGGGTCGTCTCCGTCGATCACGCCGTCGATCCATGCCACCCTCGGCACCGGCGCCTTCCCCCGCCACCACGGGATCGCAGACATCAAGATGCGCGTGCACGGGCGCATGGTCGACGCATGGCAGCACGGCTCGCCCAGGTACCTGCGGCTCGAGACCCTCGCCGATCTCTGGGACCTCGCCAACGGCAACCGCCCGTTGATCGGCCTCGAAGCGCGCGATCACTGGCACCTGGGCATGATCGGTCACGGGGCCGCGATCCCCGGAGCCGATCGCGACATCGCGGTGCTCGATGCCCTCGGACGGCTGCGGTTCACCACCAACCCCCGCTACTACGAGATGCCTCCGCTCCGCTTCAACGCCCTCGGGGTCCTGGCCCGCGCGGTGCGTACGGTGGATCGACGCGACGGCGCGCTCGACGGCAGATGGCTGGGCCACCCGATCTCCGGCGACGACCCCAAGGTGCGCTACACGCCGGCGTGGTCGATCTACCAGACCGACCGGGTGATCGCCCTGCTGCAGCGCTACGGCTTCGGCCGGGACGTCATGCCGGATCTCTTCTTCACCAACTACAAGACGACCGATCTCGCCGGGCATGAGTGGGGCATGACGACACCAGAGGAACGGCAGGACCTCGCCGAGCAGGATCGCCAGATACCGGTGCTGATCACGCGCTCGACCGCATCGTGGGCCGGAACCGCTACGTCCCGATCATCACCGCAGATCACGGTCTGCAACCCCCACCTACCGCCACCGGCGGCTGGCACATAGATACCCGCCGGCTGAGCGCAGACATCGAACGCCGCTTCGACCGCGTAACCCCACACCGTCCCTTGCTGGTCGCCGACCGCGGCTACGCCTTCTTCCTCGACCCGGCCGAGATGCGCCGCAACCACGTCACCGCGGCCGACGTGGCGCGCTTCATACGCCACTACCGTCTGGCCGACAACGCCGCCGACCCGGCGGTGCTTCCGGACCGCTACGAGAACCGCAAGCAGGAACTCCTGTACCGGCTGGCCGTCACGCCCCGGGGTCTGCGACGCGCCCGCGCGTGCGCCCGAGGGCGCCGGCCCGATGCCGTCGGGGCTCAGTCGTGGCGGTCGCCGGACAGCCGCTCCGCCACCACCCGGGCGAGGAACTGGGGGTTGCCGAGCACGTAGCGCCGCCACAGGCGGCGCGGCTCGTGGGCGAGCCGCCACAACCACTCGATTCCGGCCCGGTTCATCCATGCCGGAGCGCGCGCTTTGGTTCCCGCGGTGAAGTCGAAGAAGGCGCCCACGCCGATGCCGAGGCGGGCTCCGGTGGCGGCGAGGTGGCGGTCGATGAAGAACTCCTGGGTCGGGTTGCCCATCGCCACCATCAGCAAGGACGCGCCCGAGCGCTTCACTGCCGCGACCGCCTCGTTCGCGGGCGCGTAGCCGTGCATCGTGCCCACCACCCGCAGGGCCGGGTAACGCGCCGTCATGCGCCGGGCGGTCTCTTCTGCGACCCCTGCGACCGCGCCCAGCAGAAACACCGGCCACCCCCGCCGGGCCGCGAGCTCGAGGATCGCGGGGTTGAGGTCGCTGCCGTTGAGGTTGGCCGGGAACCTCGTGCCTTTGAGCCGGGCGGCGAGAGCGAGCCCGATCCCGTCGTTGAGCACGAGGTCGGCTCGCCGCAGCACCTCCCGGTAGCCAAGATCGGCGACCGCGAGGTTGAGCGCATGGGCGTTGACGTAGGCGACGTGGGCGGGACGTTCGCGGTCGTGCAAGGCGGCTATGGCGGCGAGCGCGGCGTCGCGCTCGAGCCGCGCCACCCGCACCCCGAGCACGGTCACGCGATCGATGCACTCCATCGACGGCAAGTGTGCCAGCAGGGTCGCCGCCGTAGCCTCAGTGGCTGAGTCCGACCCCGCTTCGCGCCGGCACCTCGATCGCATCGGGACCCGTGAAATCGTAGTGGGTGATGTCGAAGCGGCCGCCCTCGCCGTGGAAGCGGACGTAATCGAGGGATGCCAGCCGTCCATGCTCGTCGAAGTGCAGGATCGACGCCTCGTAGTCCTGGGAGGCGCTGACGGTGAACGAGCCCAGCCCGGTGGCGCCGGTGGACCCGACCGTGAGGACCAGGGTGCCGTCGACCACGCGCATGTCCTGCTGGTGGGTGTGCCCCGAGATCACCAGGGGCACGTGACCGACCGCGTCGGAGGCGAGCAGCCGGTTGTGCACCGCCAGCACCTGGGGCGCCTTGCGGCGCACGAAGGCCGCCACCTCTGGGGCCTCACGCAGGTTGGCCCGGTTGTCCTGGGCGGTGGACACCGCACCCGACGCGGTGAACGCCGGATCCGACCACCCCGCCACCCGCACTCCGGCGATGTCGATCACGCGGCGGTCGAGGGAAGTGACGTTGCGATAGGCGGCGATCCGGCGTCGCACCTGGGGTGAGTCGTGGTTGCCGCCGACGAAGTAGTAGGGCACGGGGAAGCGCTGCAGCATGTGTCCGATCCTGGCCTCGATCGGCTTGCCGAAGGTGGTGATGTCGCCGGTGTCTATCACCGCGTCGGCGTGGAAGCCGCGCGCCAGCTGGCGCGCCAGCACCACCCCCAGAGGGTTGGAGTGGATGTCGCTCACGTGCAGGATCGTGGCTCCTGCCGTCCCCGGCGCACGGGGGGGCCGGGTGGCGAGGGCGATCAGCCGGGACATGCGGTCGGCCGCGTTGGCATAGCGGGACGAAAGGTTGCCGAGCGCCTGCGGCCCCCCGCCGATGGCCTCTATCACCTGGGGGGCCCGGGTCAAGATCCCCGTGAAGCGCGGTTGGGCGAAGGCGCTCACGTGATAGGTGACCGCGCTCGACAGCAGGCTCCCTCCGATCACCAGCAGCGCCCCGCCGGCCGACCACAATGCATGGCGCCATCGCCTGCCGGGCAGCAGCAACCCGACCACCGCCCCGATCACCAGAGCACCGAGCACGAGCCGCAGCCCCAGGCGCAACGCGAGGGCACGCAGGTCGCCCTCGACCCGGTGGGTGAGCGCAGCGTGCCCCCGGCGACCCAGCTCCCGTCCCAGAGCGAGGGGGTTCAACTGTGTAAGGGTCACCTGGAGGTCCAGAGGTGCGAGGTGAGTGTGGGCCCACACCGAGCCGAGCGGGGGAATCACGAGGTAGGTGTTGCCGCTACCGGCGCGCGCCTCGGCGGCCAGGGAGCCGACCCCGAAGCCGACCGAGACCGGGGGCACGAGGCGGATCGCCAGGACCGCGGCGAGCCCTCAGAGCGCGGCGATCGCCGCCGCGCCGGCAGCCCGGCGGGCTCGCGACGGCGCCCGCGGCGGTTGTTGCTCCGATCCGGTCACGTCCCCAAGCCTCCTCCACACCGGCCCTCCCGAGCGCGACGGCCCGCAGCGGCGGTGGCTCAGGAGGCGCCGGTAGGATAGGCGCCGCCGAGCGCGGTCCGGTGCCGACGCCGCGCCCCTGCTACCGGAGGAGACCCGTCGTGCCGCCGAACCTGTTCCTGATCGTCATCGACTCACTGCGAGCCGATGTCGTGTACGGCAGCCATGTCTCGACCCCGACCCTCGACGGCCTGATCGAGCGCGGGACCTCGTTCACCCAGTGCGTGGCCACCACGACGTCCACGACCCCGTCGTTCTCCTCGATCCTCACCGGGTGCTACCCGCCCCGGCACGGCGTGCGGGGGCTCCAGGGTTACCGCCTGTCGCCGGAGGTGAAGACCCTGGCCGAAACCTTCGCGGCGGCCGGTTACCACACCCACGCCGAGGTCACCGGCCCCCTGGTGCCCGAGACCGGGATCCTGCGCGGTTTCGAGGACGCCAACCATCGCCAGGGCTACCGCGTCCCATTCTTCAACTGGCGCGACGGCGTGATCGACAAGCTGCGCTCCTACGTCGAACCGTGGTTGCTCCTGCTGCACATCTGGGAGGTGCATCGCCCCTACCGCTCCCCGCCCGACTTCGCCAAGCGCTGGGACCGGGCGGGCTACGAGGCCGCCGTCGCCGCAACCGACCGCTGGCTGGCCCCGGTGCTGGAAGCCGCCGGCGACGCCCTCGTCGTAGTCACCGGGGATCACGGCGAGGAGTATCCGGATTCCGCGTGGGAGCACAAGCTCGTCCGCCTGGCCCGCCGGTCGCGCCGGTCGCTGCGCCTTCAGCGCTGGGCCCCCGCGCTCGACGAGCGTCTGGCGTCCTTCGCCACCGGTCACGGCTTCGCTCTGCACGAGCACCTCGTACGCGTCCCGCTGGTGCTGGCGGGACCCGGGGTCCCCCACGTCGCGGTGCCCGACCAGGTCCGCCACGTCGACCTCCTGCCGACCCTCGCCGGGCTCTGCGGGATCGCGGCCCCCGACGGCATCGACGGCCGCAGCCTCGTCCCGCTGATGGCCGGCGAGGCCCTGCCCGAGGAACCCGCCTACATGGAGGCAGTCGGGGTCAAGCTCGAGGGGCGCCGCATCGAGGGCGCCCGCACGCCGGACTGGAAGCTGCTGCGTCCGGGCGAGGGGCGGCCGGCGCTCTACAAGCTCGACGGGGGCGGTCCGCCCGACGAGAAGCACAACCTCTACGGTCGCTACCCCGAGATCGCCCGCAGCCTCGAGAACTTCCTCGATCGCGTCCGGGCGCGCGAGGCGGCGGCGCCGTCGGGGATGAGCGACGAGGAGGAGGCCGTGGTCGAGCAGCACCTCCGCGACCTCGGCTACCTGTGAGGGGAGCATGAGCGAGGGGCCGCCGTTCTTCATCGTCGGATCGGCGCGCTCCGGCACCACCCTTCTGCGCATGATGCTCAACGCCCACCCCGACGTGAGCGTGCCTCCGGAATCGCGCTTCGTGGTCGAGCTCTACCGCGGCCACGACGTGGTCGAGGTCGAGCGCACCCTCGCCGAACTCGAAGCCCACCCGCGCTTCCGGCTGTGGGAGCTGCCGATCGAGGCGGTGCGCAAGGAGCTCGAGGGGGGCCCCGAGCTGCCCTACGCGGAGGTCATGGCCGCGGCCTACCGCGCCTATGCGCGCGCCGCAGGCAAGGTGCGATGGGGCGACAAGACGCCCCGCTACGTCGAGGACATCCCGCTGCTGGCACGCCTGTGGCCCCAGGCGCGCTTCGTACACCTCGTGCGCGACGGCCGCAACGTGGCCCTGTCCTACGCCGACGTCCCCTTCGGGCCCAAGACCGTGGGCGGCGCGGCGCAGCTGTGGGCCGAGAGGGTGGCCATAGGGGTACGGGACGGCCGGGCTCTGGGCCCCGAGCGCTACCGCGAGCTGCACTACGAGTCCCTGGTCGAGGACCCCGAGGCGGAGATGCAGGCCCTGTGCGCGTTCCTCGACCTGCGCTTCGACGCGGCCGTGCTGTCCTACACCGAGCAGGCCCGGATCCAGGCGCTCGAGCGCTCCAAGCTCTACAACCCTCACGTCGTGCAACCGCCGCTCAAACACGTGCGCTCGTGGGAGCACCACATGCCGTCCGCCCAGGTCGAGATCTTCGAGGCGGTGGCCGGCGACGTCCTCGGCGCCCTCGGCTACCCGCGCCGTTACGAACACCCGTCCCTGCGGGCGCGCCTGGCCGGCTTCCTGGGTTGCCACGGGATGCCCGTGGGAAGGCTGCGCGGACGGGGCCGGGCGTCGGAGCCCGGCCCCGAGCTACCGAGTATCGAGGAACAGGGATGAAGGAACGGGAGGGATCGTGATGGCGGACGTCGCCACGATGGACAGTCTCAGCCGGGACGACCTCCGGGCCCTGACCGAGACCAGGCTCGAGACCGGCCCCGTGGTGTCGATCTTCGTCCCGACCGACCGCGTCGCCCCCAAGCGCGAACAGAACTCCCTGCGCCTCAAGAACGCCCTGGGCGAGGCCGAGCGTGGCCTGCAGGCGGCCGGCGTGCGGCCCCCCGAGATCTCCGAGATCCTGCGTCCGGCACGGCGCCTGCTCGACAACGAGGCCTTCTGGCAGCACCAGCTCGACGGGCTCGCAGTGTTTGCCGGCCCGGGTGGTTTCTTCCGCCGCTTCCGGCTGCCCTTCACCGTCGACGAGCAGGTCGTGGTGTCCGACGACCTGTTCATCAAGCCGCTGCTGCCCGGGCTGGTCGAAGGCACCTTCTACGTGCTGCAGATAAGCCAGAAGCAGGTGCGCCTGCTGCGCGGCAACCGTTACCGCATGGACGAAATCGATCTCTCCGACCTCGCGATCCCCCACAATCTCGACGAGGCCCTGCGCTACGACGACCTGCAGAAGGGTGAGACGATGCACCATCCGGGCACGGGGCCGGGACGCGAC
>CADDZG010000046.1 GCA_902812355.1 Actinomycetota bacterium
AAGCGGTAGGTGCGATCGTCGTCCCTCGACGTACCGGCGCACGTGAACGTCGTCCCCCGGTTGCAGAGGTAGCGGTCGCTAGAGTTGGACAGGATGAGGACGACCTTCTCCACCGTGGCCGGATCGAAGTCCACCAAGACGCTCCCGGCCCCCTTCGCGTCTACCGGCACCGCGGGGCGCGAAGCGCTCCCATCGCTGCCGATCACCACCACCGCAGCGCGCGCCCCGGTGTCCGGATCAGGCAGGTCGACGGCGAGCTGCAGGGTCGAACCCGCGGCCTGACCCGCCGGCGGAACCAGCACCTCGTATGCGGTGGCGAGGTGACGCAGCTGCACGTCCTGCGTCCCCGTGGGAGCCGCGGCGGTCACCGGCGGGTCCCCGTAACCCCCCCTCAGCACGCGGTCGAGATAGGACGCGTAGGCGCGTCCTTCCTCGTAGGAACCTCCTCTGACCAGCAGGTTGGCAACTCCGAAGCGCACGAACTCCGCGTGCAGGGATCGGCCCCGGTCCCCGAGTGCCTTCGCCACCGCGAACAGGGAGTAGTAGCCGGGCGATCGAGGCCCGCTGTAGGACGCCTGGTACCAGATGCTGCGGATGATGCCGGGGGCCGGGGCGCCGCTCGAGGACAGGTCCTCGGATAGGAAGCGGAAGAACAGCCACGCCCCGTATTCGTAGCCCCGATCGCCGCTGTCCACCGGGACGCCTGGGTGGGTGAGGGCGCTCGTCTTGAGGTACTGGTAGTTGTCGTCGATGCGGTCGTAGACCTGATCCTCGATCCACGCGGCCGTGCCCTCCATCAGCCACAGATCCTGGCCCCAGTTGTACGCACCCTGAACCGCGTGGAAGAACTCGTGTGCCGCGGTGACCCTCAGGTCGTCGAGCGGGCTCGTGGCATAGCCGAACTGCTTGGGGCTGTAGTCGTTGTCGAGCACGCAGTAGGCGGAGCCGTCGAGATAGGGATAGGTGCTCTTCGCCGAGATCAGCCGGGGATCGTCGGTGGTGCAGTAGCCGTAATAGCCCTCGGCGCCGATGTCGGCGATGTAGACATCGAGCTTGCCGTTGCCGCCGTCGTCGCGCGACCGCTTGTCGGACTCGGGCCTGCGGAAACCGTAGTCGGACACCTCGACCCGCCACACCTTGCCCAGCGTCTTTTCGACCTGGTCGATGTAGTCGGGCAGGCCGTTGCCGTTGGCGTCGGTGAGCTGGGGGGCATCGGTCGTGCGCCGCACCCAGTGCACGCAGAAGTGCCGCGTGCAGTTGCGCTGCGCCCGCACGCGGTACTTGGGGGCACCGGCGCCGTCGTAGCTACCGTCATCGGGGCGGGCGAGGATCAAACGCGCCTCGTGGCGCTGGGCCGCGGTCATCTCGGGCATGCGCAGAGCGAGGTCGCGCAACACCGCGGTCACGAGCTCCGGCGGGATGCGCCGGGCCCCCGGGAAGCGCTCCCGCACCGCGTGCAGGTCGAACACCGAACGGGCCCGCAGCAGGGCATAGCGCTGAGGCGAGATCGTGCCTCTGGCGACCGCCCGGGACAGGGCATCGTGGGGGCCGGGCAGGCTGGCCGGCCGGGACAAGCCCACACCCCGTCCGGGCACGGACAGGCGGGCAGGTTGCACCGGGTCGGAGCTCCTGCGGCCGTGGGCCGCCTCGGCCGCGGCGAGGGGAGCCACCGCTCCCGCTACCACTGCGATCGCGGCGAGCACGGCCAACGACGTTGCGGTACGGCCCAAGCAGCTCCCTCCGACGGCACCCGGTCCTGTGCGTCTCTTCGGCACCAAAAGCGACAGACTGAAGCACCCGGTGCACAACCGTCGGAGGCGGGTGCAAGGAGGTGGTGATGGCCGAACGCTTCAGCCAACGCCTGTGGGATCGCATCGCCGACCTCTACGCGGCGATCCTCCGGCACCCCTTCGTGCAGGGGCTCGTGGACGGCTCGCTGGACCGCGACGTGTTCCGCTTCTACGTGATCCAGGACGCCCTCTACCTCACCGACTACGCACGGGCCCTGGCCCGTTGCGGCGCCCGGGCCCCGGATGCTCCAGCGGTGAGGTTGTTCTGCGAGCATGCCGCCGAAGCGATCGCGGTCGAGCGCCGGCTGCACGAGAGCTACTTCGCCGACTTTGGGATCACCGAGCAGCAGGTGGCCGCCACCGAGCCGGCCCCCACCAACCTCGCTTACACCAGCTTCCTGCTGGCGGCCACGGCCGGATCCTTCGCAGAGGCCCTCGGTGCGGTGCTGCCGTGCTACTGGATCTACCGCGAGGTCGGCAGACACCTGTCCGAGGCCGGGTCACCCGACCCGATGTACGGGCGCTGGATCGAGACCTACGGGGGCGATGACTACGGCGCCGTGGTCGAGGCCGTCCTTCGGGTGACCGACTCCGTCGGCCCGGGCCTCGGCCGCAACGAGCTCGGGAGGCTCGAGAGCAACCTGAGGATCACGGCCCGCTACGAGTGGATGTTCTGGGACATGGCCTACCGCCTGGAGTCGTGGCCGGTGTGAACCCCCTGCAGACGGTCGCCGGAGGGGGCTAAGCTGTGGCGGGCTGCAAGGTCCCGGCCCGGCGGTGGGCCGGTCTTCTAGGAGGGAGGGGACATGAGACACAGCCGTCTCGTTGCGCGTGCCAGGTGGGTGCTGGCGAGCGCGACCCTGGTGCCGCTGCTCCTCGTAGCTTGGGTCGCTCTGCCTGCGGGGGCCGAGGATCAGCCGTTGCCCCATGCGCTCACCCACCAGCATTACAACGGCTATCAGGTAGCGCCGGCGACCCCCGGGGCGCACACGGGCGAGTCGCAGTACAAGAACCCGCCGAGCCCTATCTGCACCACCACGACGTCTGCTGCGGCCAACGTCAACACCGATTGCGATGCCACCGCGCCGCACAACGAGACGAGCATCGCCGTAAACCCCACCGACACCTCCAACATGATCGGTGGCGCGAACGACTACCAGTTGAACCTGAGCAGCGGCGGCACCATCAACGAGACGATCTTCACCCGGGCACACGTGACCTTCGACGGGGGGCGCACGTGGAGCGAGTACCCGATCCGTTACAACGGCTACACGGCCACCGGTGACCCCTCGGCCGCCTTCGACGACGCCGGCAACGCCTACATGGCGACGCTGGGCTTCGGCTTCTCCCAGGGCGGACCCACCGGCAAGAACCCCGACATCCTCGTCGCGCACTCCACCGACCAGGGCCGGCACTGGACCACGGTCAGGGTCGCCAAGGGCACCGGCTCGTTCGGCAGCGTGGGGCGCTTCAACGACAAGGAGTACCTGACCGCTTGGGGTGACGGCAACGCCATAGTCACCTGGACCGTGTTCCACGACGGCAAGGGCGGAAGCTACATCAACTCGCCGATCTACGACTCGGTGACCCACGACGGCGGCAACACTTGGTCGCCGCCGCAGGAGATCTCGGGTTCGGCGCCCTTCTGCGTCGGCTCCAACGGCGGCGACGCGTGCGACCAGGACCAGGGCTCGATCCCGACCGTGGCCGCCGACGGCAGCGTCTACGTCGCGTTCCTGTCCACCCGGGAGACCCAGAACTTCAGCGATCAGTACGTGGTCGTGAAGGTCGACCCGCAGACCGGCGCCCGGATCGGCGGCCCCTACAAGGTCGCCGACGTAGTCGACGGCATCAACGACTACCCGGTCAACATCCAGGGTCGCCAGACCTACCAGGACAGCCAGTTCCGCACGTGGTCGGCGGGCAACATCACCGCGGACCCGACCGACGCCGACCACCTCGCGGTGGTGTGGTCGGACATGCGCAACACGCCCCACCCGGTGCCCTCGGATCCGTACCAGGCCACGACCAACTCGGACGTGATCGTGAGCCAGTCCTTCGACGGGGGCAAGACGTGGAGCGCTCCGCAGGCGATCGCCCAGCCGGGTGACCAGTTCATGCCGTGGGGTGCCTACGACACCAACGGGTTGCTGCGGATCGGCTACTTCGACCGCTCCTACGACCCGGCCAATCACGAGTACGGTTACACCCTGGCGACCGAAAGCGCACCCGGGTCGCTCACCTTCACCACGGCCCAGGTGACGACCGAGCTATCGCAGCCGACCACCGGGGACCGCTGGTTCGCGGCGACCGTGAACCCGGACTTCCCCTTCGCCACGACGTTTATCGGCGACTACGGCAATATCGCGGCCAACCCTGCGGGTGGGGTCGTCGCTTACTGGACCGACATGCGCAACCAGGCGTGCTTCACGAGCCGCTGCGGCCATGGTGAGGACGCCTACTTCGCGAGCATGCCCTGAAGCGTTCGGGGCTCTGCGGGCCGGGGGATGATCGAGTTCCCCCGGCCCGCCCCTTCAGGGCACGAGGATCCCCCGGCCCTGCAGACGCCCGGCATCGAGATCGTTCATCGCGTCGTTGACGTCGTCCAGGGGATAGGTGGTCGTACGGACGGCGACCTTGCCGTCGGTCGCCAGCGCCAGCAGGTCCACGAGCTCGTTGTAGGTCCCCACGAGGTTCCCGATCACATTGATCTCGCGGAAGATGATCGTGTGGGTCGGGAGGTCGAGCGCTCCGCCGTACCCGACCACCAGGTAGGATCCGCCGTTGGCCACCATGTCGGGGGCGCGCTTCTCGATCCCCTTCTCGGCGACGAAGTCGATCACGACCTCGGCGCCGCGCCCTGAGGTGACCTCCCGCACCCTGTCGGCCTCTGAGCCGTCCGCGGCGATCGTGTGGTCGGCCCCGAGCTCGCCGGCGAGCCTCAGCGCCGCCTCGCCGACGTCTACGGCCACGATGCGTGCCGGGGTGAGGGCCCGGAGACACTGGATGGCGATGTGGCCGAGGCCGCCGGCACCGACGACCACCACGCTCGAGCCCGGATGTAGCAGGGGCACCGCCTTGCGCACCGCGTGGTACGCGGTGAGCCCGGCATCCGCAAGCGGGGCGACGTCCACGGGCTCGAGCCCGTCTGCGAGCTTGATGCAGCACCGGGCGCCGGTGCGCATCAGCTGCGCGAATCCTCCATCGGCATCGAGCCCGGGGAACGCGCTGCGCTCGCAGTGCATGTCGTTGCCCGCCCTGCAGGCGCGGCACAGCCCGCAGGTCATGAGCGGGTGCAGGATCACCGCGTCCCCCGGGCGCACGTTGGTGACGCCGCTGCCGACCTCCTCGACCCACCCGGCGTTCTCGTGCCCGGGGATGTAGGGCAGGTCGAGCCCGGCCTCCTCCTGCACCGGCTGCCACTCGGCGTCGCGGATGTGGATGTCGGTGCGGCACAGCCCCGCCGCCCCGACCCTCACGATGACGTCGAGCGGGCCCTCGATCCGAGGGTCGTCGACCTCCTCGACCCGCAAGGGGGCCCCATAGTCGTGCAACCGAGCCGCCTTCATGTCCACCTCCCCTGGGTCGCGACCGATCGCCGTGTGAAGCTTCCCCCAACGCGGCAGCGGCGGAGCTACGCGTCCGTCTCGGCCTTCCCGCCGGCGCGCCGGCGAGCTTCGAGCTCGTCTGCGAGCTCGCGTTCGCGCCCCGCGATCGGCGCAAAGAAGCGCTTGTCCTGCAGGGCTTCGGGGAGGTAGCTCTGGGCCACCCAGCCGCCGTGGTCGTGCGGGTAGAGGTAACCGCGGCCCGCCCCGATCGCCCGGCTCGCAGCCGCGTGGGCGTCGCGCAGGTGCGCCGGCACCGGCAGCGGACCCTCGGCCCGCACCGCCTCTTCGGCCGCAAGCAGTGCCCTGTAGGAGGCATTCGACTTGGGCGCCAGCGATAGATACACGCATGCCTGGGCGAGGTTGAGGCGGGCCTCGGGCAGCCCCACGAGCTCGAGGGCGTGGTGAGCGGCGACGGCCACCTGGAGCGCCGTGGGATCGGCGTTGCCGACGTCCTCCGAGGCGAAGATGACCATGCGCCGGCAGATGAAGCGTGCGTCCTCCCCCGCGTCGAGCATGCGGGCCATCCAGTACAGGGCCGCGTCCGGATCGCTGCCGCGCATGGACTTGATGAAGGCCGAGACGACGTCGTAGTGCCAGTCCCCGGCGCGGTCGTAGGGCAGGGCCCGCCGCTGCAGCGCCTCCTCGGCCACCTCCAGGGTGATCTCGCCCGTGCCGGCCGCCATCAGCGCCGCGGTCTCGAGCGCGTTGAGCCCGAAGCGGGCGTCGCCCCCGCTGGCGTGGGCGATGTGGGCGAGGGCCTCGTCGGACACCGTGAGCCCGAGGGCGCCGAGCCCTCGGTCGCGGTCGCCCAGGGCCCGCCGCAGCACCTCGCCGATCTCGTCCTCGCTCAGCGCCTCGAGGCGCAGCAGGCGGCTGCGGCTCATGAGCGGGCTGTTGACCTCGAAGCTGGGGTTCTCGGTGGTGGCGCCGACGAGCACGATCCAGCCGTTCTCCACCGCCGGCAGCAGCGCGTCCTGCTGTGCCTTGTTGAAGCGGTGGATCTCATCGAGGAACAGGACCGTGCGGCGCCCGTGCCGGGCGAGCCTGTCTCGGGCGGCTTCGATCACCGCCCGGACCTCCTTGACGCCTGCGGTGACCGCCGACATCGGCTCGAAGTGGGCATCGGCGTGGGCGGCGATCACGTGCGCCAGCGTCGTCTTCCCGCTGCCCGGAGGCCCCCACAGCACCACGGAGGTGGGCTCGCCGGACTCGATCAACCGCCGCAGCGCCCGCCCGGGCCCGAGGAGGTGACGTTGCCCCACGATCTCGTCGAGGCTGCGGGGCCGCATGCGGGCCGCGAGGGGCGCGTACTCGTCGAAGCGCTGCTCGAGGGCCGAGTCGAAGAGATCCACTCCCCCATCATGACCGCCCGGGGTCGAGGCGGCTCGCGCGACGGCCCCACGCCGGGCACCGGTGTCGACCCTGCTTAGGGTTGGTGACATGCGTGCCGTTCGCAGCTCCGTCACGGCGGCGTCGCCGGGGCGCCCGGCGCACCGATGTGCGCCGTGAGGCTGGCGCTCGCAGGAGACACGATGCTCGGTCGCAAGGTCGCCGAGGCAATCGCCACCGCCGGGCCCCATACGGTGGTCGCCGAGGAAGTGTGCGAGCTCACCCGTTCCGCCGACCTCTTCGTGCTCAACCTCGAATGCTGCATCTCCGAGCGTGGCCGGCCGTGGCCGGATCCACGCAAGCCCTTCTTCTTCCGTGCCCCTCCCGCGGCGGTCGAGGTGCTGCAGCGCCTCGGCGTCGACTGCGTGACCCTGGCCAACAACCACGCCCTCGACTTCGGCGAGCCGGCCCTGCTCGACACCCTCGACCACCTCGACGCCGCGGCCATCGCCCACGTCGGAGCCGGCCCCAACCGCACTGCGGCACGGGCTGCGGCGGTGCTGGACGCCGGCGGGATGAGGCTCGGCGTGATCGGCTGCGCCGATCACCCGCGCGACTGGGCGGCGGGGCCGGATAGCGCCGGCATCGCCTTGGGCTTCGAGTGGGTCCCCGAGGAGGCCTCCCGGGTCGATGCCGACATCGTGCTCGTGACCCCGCACTGGGGGCCGAACATGACCTCCGCCCCGCCGCCGCAGGTGCGGGATGCGGCCGGCAAGCTGCTCGACGCGGGTGTCGATCTGATCGCCGGACACTCGGCGCACGTGTTCCACGGGGTGAGCGGCCGCGTGCTCTACGACCTCGGCGACTTCATCGACGATTACGCGGTCGACCCGGTGCTGCGCAACGACCTCGGGCTGCTGTTCTTCGTCGAGCTCGATGCCCGCGGCCCCCATCGCGTCGAGGCCGTCCCGCTGCGGCTCGACTACTGCCACACCCGCCTCGCCCGCGGTGCCGACGCCCGCTGGGTGCGGGAGCGCTTCATCCGGGCGTGTGCGGAGCTCGGCACCGAGGCGAGGGAGCGGGAGGGCCGGCTCACCTGCGACCTCCACCCGGAAGCCAGCGGCCGGCCCTGAGCCACGCCGCGGCCGGTCGGCCCCGGCTCAAGCCTCGGTCTCCTCCAGCGGGACGGTCGTGCGCAGGTGCAAGACCTCGAGCTGCTCCGCGTCCACCGGAGAGGGGGCGCCGGTCATGAGGTCCTGGGCGGACTGCGTCTTGGGGAAGGCGATGACCTCACGGATGTTGGTCTCGCCTGCGGCGAGGGCCACGATGCGGTCGATCCCTGGTGCGATGCCACCGTGGGGCGGCACGCCGTAGCGGAACGCGTCGAGCAGGAAGCCGAAACGCTCCTCGGCCTCATCCGAGGAGATCCCGAGGGCGGCAAACACCCGCTTCTGCAGCTCACGGTCGTGGATCCGGATGCTGCCCGAAGCGAGCTCCCATCCGTTGAGCGTGATGTCGTAGGCCTTGGACAACACCTTGCCCGGATCGCTCTCGAGGTTGTCCAGGGTCTCTTCGACCACGCCGGTGAACGGGTGGTGGCTGAAGTCCCAGCGCCCCGCGTCCTCGTTGTACTCGAACCACGGAAAGTCGACTATCCATACGAAACGCCAGTGGGCGGGATCGCTCGGGTCGGTCTCGGGTATCAGCCCGTAGCGCTCGGCGAGACGGGTGCGCAGCGCGCCCAGGACCTTGTCGACGCGGGCGCGGGAGCGGTCGGCGACGATCAGCACGAGGTCGCCCTCGGACGCCCCGGCGCGCTGCACCAGGGCGCGCTTCTCGTCCTCGCCGAGATGGCGCTCCAGCGGGCAGCGCAAGCCTTCCTGCGTCACCGCCGCCCACACGAGCCCGCCGGCTCCCAGCCGTTTGGCCTCATCGACCAGCGCGTCGAGCTCCTTGCGCGACGCCGAGCCGCGTCCCGGCAGGGTGATCGCCTTCACCGCCCCGCCGTCCTCGAGCGCGCTGCGCAGGACCTTGGCTTCGCTCGCCGCGAACACCGGGCCGAGGTCCTGTAGCTCGACTCCGAACCGGACGTCGGGCTTGTCGGTCCCGAAACGCTCCACGGACTCCGCGTAGGGCAGCCGCAGGAAGGGCCCGAGTTCGACGCCCATGACCTCACGCCACACGTACTTGAAGCACCTCTCGGTGACGTCGAGCACGTCCTCGACGTCCACGAAGGACATCTCGACGTCGAGCTGGGTAAACTCCGGCTGACGGTCGGCCCGCAGGTCCTCGTCGCGCATGCACCTGGCGATCTGGTAGTAGCGGTCGAGCCCCGCGACCATCAGCAGCTGCTTGAAGGTCTGCGGTGACTGCGGCAGGGCGTAGAAGCAGCCCGGGTGCAAGCGGCTGGGGACGAGGTAGTCACGTGCGCCCTCCGGCGTGGCCCGCATGAGCATCGGGGTTTCGACCTCGACGAAGCCCTCCGCATCGAAGAAGCGCCGGATCGCCGCGATGATCGCGTGGCGCAGACGGAGGTTGTCCTGCAAGCGTGCCCGCCGTAGATCGAGGTAGCGGTAGCGCAACCGCAGGGACTCGTCCACCTCGTGCGGCGAGTCGATCTGGAACGGCGGCGTCTCGGCCTCGGACAGAACGCGTAGGGAAGAGGCCGCTACCTCGACCGCCCCGGTGGGGATGCGTTCGTTGACGGTGCCCGCAGGCCGCTCCCGCACCCGACCGACGACCTGCACGCAATATTCGCTGCGCAGTCCCTGGGCCGCCGCGTGGGCCCCCGCATCGATGTCCACCGAGAACACCACCTGGACGATGCCCGCGGTATCGCGCAGGTCTATGAACGTGACCCCGCCGTGGTCGCGGCGCGAATGCACCCAGCCGCACAGCGTCACCTCCCGGCCGGCGTGTTCGGGCCGCAGGTCTCCGCAGCGGTGCGTACGCATCATGTCCGCAACCTCCCCGCGACGTCGCCGAAGGCAACCGGCTCCTCGTGCCCGGTTCCCATATCCCGCAGCGTGACCTCATCGCGACCGAGCTCGTCGTCGCCGATGATCACCGCCCAGCGCGCCCCGCTGCGTGCTGCGTCTTTCATCTGCCCCTTGATGCCGCGTCCGGCGAGATCGCACAGCACGGCGAAGCCGGCGTCGCGTAGCTCGAAGGTCAGCCTGAAGCCACGCTGGGTGGCCCGTTCCCCGATCGTCACCACGTAGGCATCGGTGGGCGGGGGCGAGACGTCGAAGGTCCCGGCCAGGAGCACCCGGTCGATCCCGCAGCCGAAGCCGATCCCCGGCAGGCGCGGGCCGCCGAGGAGCTCCGACAAGCCGTCGTAGCGCCCGCCTCCCAGCACGGTGCTCTGCGCCCCCAGGGCATCGGACACGAACTCGAAGGCGGTACGCGTGTAGTAGTCGAGACCGCGCACGAGCCGGGGGCTCAGCTCGTGGGCGATGCCGAGCTCGTCGAGGAGAGCCCGGACCTCCCCGAGGTGCTTGGCACATGCGTCGCACAGGTGATCGGTGATCAGCGGTGCCTCGGCCATCACCGCGGCGGTGGCGTCTTCCTTCGAATCGAAGGTTCGCAGCGGGTTGCGCTCCGCCCGCTCCCGGTCCTGCGGCGGCAGCTCATCCCTGCGCTCCTGCAGATAAGCCCGCAGCTCTTCGAGATAGCCAAGCCGGCACGAAGGGTCAAGGTGACCTATAGAGTTGATGAGGAGCCGGCTGTCCACGCCGGCGGCGGCGAGGAAGCGCTGACCCACGGCTATAACCTCGGCGTCGACCACCGGGCTCTCGGAACCGATCGCCTCGATGCCGACCTGGGTGTGTTGGCGGAAGCGCCCCTTCTGGGGACGTTCGTAGCGGAACATCGCGGCGTGGTAACAGAGCTTCACCGGGACCGCGCCGGCGAGCGAGCCGCGCTGCAGCATGTGCTCGAGCACGGCGCGCATCACCGGCGCAGTACCCTCGGGCCGCAGCGTTAGCGAGCGCCCGCCCCGGTCGACAAATGTATACATCTCTTTGTTGACAACCTCCGAGGCCTCCCCCACACCGCGCTCGAAGACCTCGGTGTGCTCGAACATCGGGGTCTCGATCGGGAGGTAGCCGGCCCGCGCGAACTGATCGAGCGCGAGCCGCGCCAGCTCCCGGTGCCGCCACGACTCGGGCGGCAGGACGTCGCGCGTGCCTATCGGGGCCTTGTAGAGCTCGGGCATCGCCTCATCCTACGGGGACCGGCCGGCGCACCTCCGAGCCTGTGGTTGGATTGGGAGTGACGAGCCGCCGAACTTCCCGGGGCTGTAGAAGATCCGGGCCCGCATCGTAGAGGTCCGGCCGGACGACGGCTCGCCGCTTGCCGACCCTGTAACCCTTCGGGAGGTGTGATGGCGTCCACACAGACCCACGAGCGCTCCCGCCTCGAGGACATCACCACCAGGCTGCGGCTCGACATCGTGCGGTCGACTACCGAGGCGGGTTCCGGCCATCCCTCGAGCTCGCTGTCGATGGTCGAGCTGCTGACCGTGCTGTACTTCGACGGGGTCCTGCGTCACGACCCCGGCCGCCCCGACGACCCCGATCGGGACCGCTTCATCCTGTCCAAGGGCCACGGCGCACCTGGGCTGTATTCCGTGCTGGCCGAGGCGGGCTACTTCCCGCCCGAGGAGCTGCTCACCCTGCGCAAGCTGGGTTCCCCGCTGGAGGGGCACCCCAACATGAACCGTCTAGCAGGAGTCGAGGCCTCGACCGGGTCCCTCGGTCAGGGGCTGTCGATTGGCATCGGCCATGCCCTCGCAGCCCGGCTCGACGGCCGCAGCTACCGCGTTTACGTGATGACCGGGGACGGGGAGATGGAGGAGGGCCAGGTGTGGGAGGCGGTGATGTTCGCCGGCAACCACGCGCTCGACAACCTCACGCTGATCCTCGACCACAACGCCTACCAGCAGACCGGTGCCGTTGACGACATTGAGCCGCTGGAGCCCCTCGAGGACAAGTTCCGGGCCTTCCACTGGGAGGCCCGCACGATAGACGGGCACGACCTCGACGCGGTGGCCGAGGCCTACGACTGGGCCCGCAGGATCGAGGGCAAGCCCCAGGCGATCATCGCCCGCACGGTCAAGGGCAAGGGCGTGTCTCTGCTGGAGAAGGAACCTTGGAAGTGGCACGGAAAGCCGCTTCCCAAGGAGGAGGCAGACAAGGCGCTGGCCGAGATCGGAGGCGCAGCATGAGCTTCGGTATCACCCGCATCGAGCTTCAGGAGGGTCCGGCCACCCGCAACGCCTTCGGTGACGCGCTGGCCGAGGCCGGGGGCCGGGACGAGCGCATCGTCGTGCTCGACGGCGACGTCCACAACTCGACGATGACCGGGGCGTTCATGGAGCGTTTCCCCCAGCGCTCCTACAACGTCGGCATCGCCGAATCCAACCTGATCGGCATTGCCTCCGGGCTCGCCGCCTGCGGGCGCATCCCGGTGGCGGCGTCGTTCTCGACCTTCCTGCTGGCCAACGCGTTCGACCAGATCCGGATGTCGGTCGCCTTCCCCAACCTCAACGTCAAGCTCGTCGGATCCCACGCCGGCATCTCGATCGGAGAGGACGGGCCGTCGCAGATGGCCGTGGAGGACATCGCCCTGGCGACCTCGTTGCCGGGGTTCACAGTGGTCGTGCCGGCCGATGGCCCCAGTGCCAAGGCGGCGACCCAGGCGATGCTCGAGCGCAGCGGACCTTTCTTCCTCCGCTGCGGTCGTCCCAAGGTGCCCGTCGTCTACGGAAACGGTGCGGAGTTCCACCTCGGCAAGGCGACCCAGCTGCGCGACGGGGACGACGTCACGGTGATCGCCAACGGGATCATGGTGGCGATGGCGCTCGATGCGGCGGAGGGACTGGCCGAGCACGGCATCTCGACGCGCGTGCTGGACATGCACACGGTCAAGCCGCTGGACACCGCAGCGGTCGAGCGAGCCGCCAACGAGACGCGCGGGATCGTGGTGGCCGAGGAGCATCTCTGCTGGGGAGGGCTCGGTGCGGCGGTGTCGATGGTCGTCGCCGAACGCCACCCGACGCGTATGGCGTTCGTCAACCTCGGCGACACCTACGCCACCTCGGGTAAGCCGGACGAGCTGCTGGCGCAGTTCGGCCTCACCCCCGACGCGATCATCGACGCCGCCCGCCGGGTGCTCAAGGACTGACCGAGGGTCGGCCTGGGGATCCGCACGGGCGGGTCTCACACGGCGCGCCGCCGGCTGCGGAGGCCGCCGGCGCCTCGGGGCCCGCGTCGGAGAGGTCTTGCGTGCCTGCCCCCGCTAGCCGGAACGGTGCTCCTCCGGGCCGGTGTGTCAACGCCCCACGCGAAGGCCATGTGAGCCCGCTAGCGGAACCGTGCTCCTCCGGCCCAGTGTGGGGCGCCGTAGCCCTGGCTGCGGCCCTCAGTGGGTGCTCGGGACCAGGCGGGCGACGACCTGGCGGACCCCGTAGGGGCGCGAGGCGCTCGTCGTGAAGGTTCCGAGGGTCCGCCACGCT
>CADDZG010000047.1 GCA_902812355.1 Actinomycetota bacterium
GGCCGGCCCCGGCCGCCGGGTCGGTCAGGGCGAGGCGCGTGCGCCGGGCGAGCAGGTCCGACAGCGTCACCACCATCTCGGCCCGCACGCAGTACGGTGCTTCCGCCGCGAGCTGCGGGTAACCCTCGACCAAGGGGCCGGTGAGACCTTCGGCGTGGGCGACGTCGAGCACCTGCAGGGCGCGATCGCCGTAGCTGCGTATCAGCCCGGTGACCGCCGGACGGGGAACGCCGATGCTCGCCGCCCGCCGCCCGGCCGCGGCCCGCAGCGCGTCGAGGTCGCTGCAGCCGAGGCGAATCCAGTGCGTCTTGGCCTTGGCGTCGATCGACAGGTCCTCGCACACGCGGTCGACCGCGTCGCGCGCCATCCGGCGGTAGGTCGTGAGCTTGCCGCCGGTGATACAGATCACGCCGGGCGCGAGGTCGTAGAGGGCGTGACGGCGCGACAGGTCGGCGGTGGTCTCGGCGACGCCTGTGATCAGCGGGCGCAGCCCGGCGTAGGCGCCGGCGATGTCGGACTCGCCGAGCCCGAGTCCGAAGGCCTCCTCGATCGCCTCGAGGCAGTAGCGGCGGTCCTCCGCGGTCACCGTGGGCGCGTCGAGGTCGCCGTCGTAGGGGGTATCGGTGGTCCCCACCAGCACCGCGTCGAACCACGGGATCACGAACAGCATGCGGCGCCGCTCTGCGTCGGGGATGAACGCCGCGGCGTCGCCGAGCGGCAGGTCGCTGCGCCGGAAGACGAGGTGGATCCCCTTGGACGGGCGCAGGCGGTGGCTGCGGCGGCCGGTGGCGAGGGACTCGAGCCCGTCGGCCCACACGCCGGCCGCCACCACCATGCGCCGGGCCGCCACGCGCAGGGTGCCGCCGCCGACGCGGTCGGCGATCTCGGCGACGACGAGGTCCTCACCCGGCTCGATGTCGGTGACCGCGGCGTGGTTGACCACGGTCGCCCCGTAGCGCCGGGCCTCGACCAGGACCGCCATCACGAGCCGGGCGTCGTCGGTGCGACAGTCATGGTAGAGGTAGCCGCCGCGCACCCTGCCGGGCGGCAGCGCCGGCACCAGCGCCTCGGTCTCCTCCCGGTCGAGGTGGCGGTGGACGTGGAGGTTGCGGGGCGCGGCGAGGGCATCGTAGGCCCACAGCCCGGCGCCGAAGACGGCGCGGCGCCAGCGCTCGCCGACCGGCAGCACGAACGGGATCGGCTCCACCAGCTGGGGCGCGAGCCGTTGCAGGAGGTCGCGTTCCACCGACGCCTCGCGCACGAGCGCGAACTCGCGCTGTTCGAGATAGCGCAGGCCCCCGTGCACGAGCTTGGACGACCTCGACGACGTGCCCGAGGCGAAGTCGTCGCGCTCGACCAGTCCGGTGCGCAGGCCCCGGGCAGCGGCGTCGAGGGCGACCCCTGCGCCGGTGATCCCGCCCCCGACGACGAGGACATCGAGCGGCGCCTCGGGGCCGGCCTCGCTGAGACGCTGCAAGGCGTCGGCGCGCGTGCCGAGACCGAGGACGCTCACCGGCGCCCCCTCACAGCAGGCCCACGGCCCACCGCACCACCGTTACCGCGCCGACCACCAGGAAGATTGCTGCGAGTAGCACGAGGGGGCCGAGCCACCAATCGAGGTGGCGCTGCAGCGGGTCGCTGCCGCCGTCGCCGCGTCGCACCACGAGCTGCGGTCCGCCGGGATGGCTGAGGTGGAGGTGGTCGCGCTCCCCGGCCACGACGTCGGCGAGGGCCTCGAGCAAAGTCACCGCCTCGGCCTCGTCGAGCGTGACCGTAGCCTCCACCAGCGGCCGCCCCGAGCGGTCCTCGATCCTCATGCGGTCACGCTACCAACGCCGTCGCGGCCGGCGGCCGCGCCGGCGCGCTTATCCTCGTGCCGTGCCAGCCGATACCCGGCTCCTCGACGACGAGAGCCGTGCCCTCGTGGACATGGTGCGCGACTTCGCCTCCCAGGAGGCGGCCCCCGCCGCGGCCGGCTACGAGGCATCGGGCGAGGACCCGATCGAGCTCTACCGGAAGCTCGCCGAGCTCGATCTCACCGGGGTCCCGTTCCCCGAGGAGTACGGGGGGGCCGGGGCCTCGTACCTCACCTACCTGCTGGTCGTCGAGGAGCTTGCAGCCGCCTACCTGGCTCTGGCGATCGGCCTCTCGGTGCACACCCTGTGCGCCTTCGCGATCCACACCTTCGGTACCGACGCGCAGCGCAAGGAGCTGCTGGCGCCGCTCGCCCGTGGCGAGATGCTCGGGGCCTACGCGCTGTCCGAGCCGGAGGCCGGCTCGGACGCCGGCTCGCTCGCCACCAGGGCGGAGCGGCGCGGCGATTCCTACGTGCTCAACGGCCGTAAGGTCTTCTGCACCCGGGGCGCAGACGCGGACCTCTTGCTGGTCATGGCACGCACCGGGGGGCCCGGCCCCCGCGGCATCTCGAGCTTCGTGGTGTCCAAGGGCTCCCAGGGCCTGGTGGGGGAACGCAAGGAGGACAAGCTTGGGTGGCGCTCGTCGCCGACGTGGATGCTCGGGCTCACCGACCTCGTCGTCCCGGAGTCCCGGCGTCTGGGGGAGGAGGGCGACGGCTTCCGCATCGCCATGGCGTCGCTGGATTCCGGGCGCCTGGGCATCGCCGCCTGTGCGGTCGGCCTCGCCCAGGCCGCGCTCGACGCGGCGATCGCCTTCACCACCGAGCGCGAGCAGTTCGGTGCTCCGGTCGCCCACCAGGAGGGGGTGCGGTTCATGCTCGCCGACATGGCGACGCAGATCGAGGCCGCCCGGCGCCTCTACCGCCACGGCGCCGCCCTGCGCGACGCCGGCCATCCCTACACCCTGCAGGCGGCGCAGGCGAAGTTGTTCGCCACCGACGTGGCGATGCGGGTGACCACCGACGCGGTGCAGCTGCACGGGGGCTACGGCTATATCACCGAGTACCCGGTCGAACGCTACATGCGCGAGGCCAAGGGCCTGCAGATCGTCGAGGGCACCAACCAGATCCAGCGCTACGTGATCGGGCGGGCCCTCACCGAGGGAGCCTGACCCGCTCGCCGCGCCGCGCGTCGGGCAGCGAGCGCTGGCGCAGGACCTGGAGCCCGTCGAGGGCGACCGCTAGGCGCAGGCGGGTCGCGGGGTCCTCGAGGCTGCGCCCGAGCAAGGCCTCGATCCGGGCGAGGCGGTGGTACATCGTGCGGCGCTCGATGTAGAGCTCGCGCGCCGCCACGGTCTTGCGGTTGCCGCTGCGCAGGAAGGCGGCCAGCGTGGGCAGCAGCGGAACCGACGCGCGCGCGTCGTGGTCGAGCAGGGCCCCGAGCTCGCGCTCGACGAAGGTGGCGAGCTCGGGGCCGTCGGCGAGGGTCGCCAGCAGATGGTGTAGTCCGAGGTCCTCGTGGTGGTAGACGCCTGCACTGCCGCCGAGCGAGAGCCCGTAGCGCAGGGTCTCCGCGGCCTGCTCGAAGGCGCGTGCGAGCCGGTCGGCCGCCGCTTCCTCGCTGAAGGCGATCACCGGTGCGAGGCCGGGATGAGCGGCTTTTAGGGCTGCGCCGAGCCGCCCGCCGAGCCGATCGAGGTGCTCGCGCAGGGGGTCGTCCCCGGCGATGCCGAGCAGGGCGCGCACCTGGTCGCGTTCGGCCGCCGCCACCGCGGCGACCTCCGGCTCACGTTGCAGCACGTCGCGCACCGTTCTCAGCAGCGCAGCGGTACCGGGCCCGGCCCCCGCGGGGGCGAGCGCGACCGCCACCAGGCGCCGTCCGCTGAGGTCGGCGCCGAGGGCGCGCGCCCTCACCTGCACGTCGCGCGCGCTGCCGAGGCGGCCCCCGACGATGTCGGAGATGAGCTGGTCCCGGGCACGGTCGGCGAGGTGGTCGGCGTGGCGGTGCGACAGCAGCGTGGTGCCGACCGCGGCCGCGGCCCGGTCGAGCGCGATGAAGCCGACGTCGTCGAGGGGGCAGGAGGTCTCGAGGACGTGCACGGCCCCGAGCCACTCGCCGCGCACGCGGATCGGCACCCACACGCAGGTCGGCTCGGAGCGCGACCGATGCGGGCTCACGCCGCCGCGGCCGTGGCCCCGGCGCGAGTGATGGTCCCAGGAGAGCACGTGGTCCTCGTCCCCCGGCGACACGAGCGCGTACTCCACGACCTGGTGGGCTGCATCCTCGAGCACGACCGGCCGCTGCACGAGCGTCGCCAGGCTCTGCAGCAGGCTCTTTACCCCCGCCCCGCGCAGCACGAGGTCGGTGAACGTGCGCCCGAGGCGCTCTGCCACCCGCAGGCGCTCGTACTGGCGGCCGAGGATCGCGCCGTGCAGCTCCTCGGTGACGTCTACGTAGCGGATCTCCCGGTGCAGGGCGATGACCGGGAGCTCGCAGGCCGCGGCCTCGTCGATCAGCGGAGGGGGCAGCTCGCTGAAGCGCCGGCCGAGCTCGATCACGAGGCCGGCCACGCCCGCCTCGGTGAGCTCGCGCACGTAGGCCCGCAGCGGCCCCTCGTCGGCCGGGAGGTTGACACCGGTGGTGAGGAGCAGCTCGCCCCCCTTGAGCAGATAGGCGATGTCGGGGACCTCGGAGATGTGCACCCAGCGCACACGCCGCCCGAGGTGCGCAGCCCCGGCGACGACCTCCGCCTCGGCGCGGCGGAAGACGTCGAGGGACAGGACCTCCGCCAGGGTCAGGGCGTCGGTGGCCACGTACGGCCGGCGCGATGCGACACGGTGTGACGATTCTCGCGCATCCATGGCACGGTGTGCCCGAGCCGAACCGGGGCCCTGGGCGCGATGATCGGCCACGGCATCGGATGGCAGAGAGGGGGACACGAGCGTTGTCGAGCAATCGCGAGCTCCTGCGACGGCACCGGCAGGTCATGCCGTCGTGGCTGTCGCTGTACTACGAGGAGCCGATCGCCCTGGTGCGAGGTGAGGGCCGCACGGTGTGGGACGCCGACGGTAAGGCCTACCTCGACCTCTTCGGCGGGATCCTGACCACGATGACCGGCTACGGGATCCCCGAGATCACCCGGGCGATCCACGAGCAGGCCGACCGCTTGTTGCACTGCTCGACGCTGTACCTGATAGAGCCGCAGATCGAGCTCGCCGAGCGGATCTGCAGCCTGGCGCCGGTCGACGATCCCCGGGTGTTCTTCACCACCTCGGGCACCGAAGCGACCGACGCCGCCCTGCTGCTCGCCACTTGCTACCGCCGCTCGAACCAGGTCCTGGCCATGCGGCACAGCTATCACGGGCGCTCGTTCTCGGCCGTGGCGGTCACCGGCCAGCGGCCGTGGTCGCCCTCGGCGCTGTCGCCGTTGCAGGTGAGCTACGTCTACGGCCCCTACCGGGCGCAGGGGCCCTTCGCCGGCTACGACGACGACGCCTTCGCCGCGGCCTGCGTCAAGGACCTGCGCAACACGATCGAGACCACCACCGCGGGGGACGTGGCATGCATGATCGCCGAGCCGATCCAGGGTGTCGGCGGTTTCGCCACCCCGCCCGACGGGCTCCTCGGAGAGATGAAGGCCGTGCTCGACGACTACGGGATTCTCTTCGTGGCCGACGAGGTGCAGACCGGCTGGGGGCGGACCGGCGAGCACTTCTGGGGGATCGAGGCCCACGGCGTGCGCCCCGACATCCTCACCTTCGCCAAGGGTCTCGGCAACGGGCTGTCGATCGGAGGGGTGGTGGCACGCGCCGAGATCATGGACAGCCTGCCGGCCAACTCGATCTCCACCTTCGGGGGCAATCCCCTGTCCACCGCCGGCGCGCTGGCGAACCTCGACTACCTGCTCGAGCACGATCTCCAGGCCAACGCGCTCAAGACCGGACACATGCTGATGTCGGGCCTGCGCGACATCGCCGCCGATCATCCGGTGATAGGCGACGTCAGGGGCAAGGGCCTGATGATCGGCGTCGAGCTCGTCGGGCCCGGCGGGGAGCCGGACGCGGCCGCAGCCGCCGCCGTCCTCGAGGCGTGCAAGCGTGACGGGTTGCTGGTGGGGCGTGGCGGCCTCTACGGCAACACGCTGCGGATCGCTCCGCCGCTCACGATCACCGAACCGGAGGCGGAAAGGGCTCTTGCGATCCTGCGTTCGGCGGTGGCGGAAGCCGAACGTGCGACGCGCGCCGACGTGTAGCGAGTCGTATGTGACCGGGAACTAGCCGCTCGATCCGGGGAGTCTGACAAGGGGGTTGGCGATGGCAGCCGGGATCGAACAGATCACCTTCGAGGACGGCCGGGTGGCCCTGCGCGACCACCGCGGCATCGAGGACAGTCCGCTGTATAACGAGGACCTCGCCCCAGTGCCGATCGAGAAGCGGCGCTGGAACACCTACAACTACGCCGCGCTGTGGATCGGGATGTCGCACAACATCCCCAGCTACCTGCTCGCGTCCGGGTTGATCGCGCTGGGCATGGACTGGGTCCAGGCGGTGTTCACGATCGGACTGGCCAACCTGCTCGTGCTGATACCGATGCTGCTGAACAGTCACGCCGGTACCAAATACGGGATCCCGTTCCCGGTGTTCGCACGAGCGTCCTTCGGGGTCGTGGGGGCCAACCTCGCGGCCCTGCTGCGGGCCCTCGTCGCCTGTGGCTGGTTCGGGATCCAGACATGGATCGGGGGCGAGGGCATCTACACGCTGCTGGGGGCCCTCATCGGCCACAGCTGGACCCATGCCGCGCTGCTCGGGGGGCACCCGTGGACCCAGTGGCTGTCCTTCGGGATCTTCTGGCTGCTCAACATGTACATCATCCTCAGGGGGATGGAGACTCTGCGGCGGTTCGAGAACTGGGCGGCGCCGTTCGTGCTCGTGTTCGCGGTCCTGCTGCTGATCTGGATGGGCATCAAAGCTCACGGCTTCGGGCCGATGCTGCACCAGCCCTCGAAGCTCGGATGGGGGAGCGACTTCTGGCCGGTGTTCTTTCCTTCTTTGATGGGCATGATCGCCTTCTGGTCCACGCTGTCGCTCAACATCCCGGACTTCACGCGCTTCGGCGGCAGCCAGCGCCAGCAGGCCCTCGGTCAGGTCCTCGGGCTCCCGACGACGATGACCTTCTTCGCGCTGCTTGCGGTGCTGATCACCTCGGCCACGATCGTCGTCTACGGCAAGGCGATCTGGGATCCGATCCAGCTGTCCGGACGGTTCGGGAACCCGGTGGTCATCGCCGTCGCCCTGATAGTCGTGGTCGTGGCCACCCTGTCGGTCAACGTCGCCGCCAACGTGGTGAGCCCGTCCTACGACTTCTCCCACCTGCATCCGAAGCTGATCAGCTTCCGCACCGGCGGGATCATCACCGGCATCATCGGCATCGTGATCCAGCCGTGGCGGTTGCTCGCCAACCCGCACATCTACATCTTCACCTGGCTCGGCTTCTACGGCGGCTTTCTCGGCACGATCGCCGGCGTGTTGATCGCCGATTACTGGCTCGTGCGCCGTACCGAGCTGTCGCTCGCCGGGCTGTACGACACCCAGGGCCCGTACCGCTACCTGAGCGGTTGGAACTGGCGGGCGCTGGTGAGCCTCGCGGTGGGCTTGCTCCTGTCGGTGGGGGGAGCGTGGTCGTCGCCGGGCGGCGGACCCTTCCCCGGTTCGGGGCTGATCCCCTTCCTCAAGCCGCTGTACAGCTACAACTGGGCGATCGGTTTCGTCGCCGGGCTCGTGGTCTACGCGCTCCTGATGCAGCTGTTCCCGGTCGGAGCGCGCCGGCCCCGTCCTGCGATCGCCGGCTGATCCGGGGGGGTTAGGATGCTCGACTTCGGCGTCACCTTCCAGGCCGATCCTCCGGTATCCCGGGTGGTGGATCTCGCCCGGGTGGCCGAGGACACCGGCCATTCGCACGTGTGGCTGTGGGACTCCCACGTGTTGTGGCAGGAGGTCTACGTTGTGTTCGCGCTCATGGCGGCGAACACAACCCGGATCCATCTCGGCCCGTGCGTGACCAACCCAGCGACGCGCGACCCGACCGTCACCGCCAGCGCTCTGGCGACCCTCAACGAGGTGTCGGCGGGGCGCATGGAGTGCGGCATCGGGCGCGGCGACAGCGCCCGGCGGGTGCTGGGGCGCCCGCCGCTCACCCTCGGACGGCTGGAGCGCGCGGTGGGGGTGATCAAAGACCTCGCCGCAGGACGGGAGGTCGACTACGACGGCACCAGGATCCGCCTGGCGTGGTCGATCGGTCACGAGGTGCCGGTGTGGATCGCGGCCTACGGGCCGCGCGCCCTGCGTTTGGCAGGACGGATCGGCGACGGCGTGATCCTGCAGATCGCCGATCCGGCCCTGATCCGCTGGTTTCTGGGCTGGGTAGCCGAAGGAGCGCGCGCCGCGGGGCGCGACCCGGGGGAGATCCGGGTGATGGCTGCGGCCCCCGCGTGCGTGACCGACGATCTCGCCTCGGCACGCGAGCAGGTGCGCTGGTTCCCGGCCCTGGTGTCCAACCACGTCGTCGATCTCGTGAGGCGCTACCGGCCCGAGGACCTGCCGCGCGAGCTGACCGAGTACGTCAAGGCGCGCGACCACTACGATTACGCCGAGCACGGCAGGAGGGGGGCGGCGCACGCCGGCTTCGTGCCAGATGAGGTGGTCGACCGCTTCTGCGTGGTCGGCAGCGTGGAGCAGGTTCGGGACAAGCTCGCCGAGCTACAGGAAGCGGGGGTGACCCAGTTCAACAACTACAACATGGGTGAGGATCCGGCCGAGCAGATGCGAATCTTCGGTAAGGAGCTCATCCCCGAGTTCGTGTGAGGTGACTGCGATGACGGTACGAGCGGCGGTGATCCAGGCGTACGCGAACCTGCCCAAGCAGGAGGCGGTGGACAAGCACGTCGAGCTGATCGGCAAGGCCGCGGCCGAAGGCGCCCAGGTGGTGTGCCTGCAGGAGATATTCCACGGCCCCTACTTCCCCGCGGTGCAGGATCCGTCCTGGTACGACAGCGCCGAGCCCGAGGACGGTCCCACCGTGTCCCGCATGAGGGAGGTGGCCCGGCAGCACGGGATCGTGCTCACGGTGCCCTTCTTCGAGCTCGCCCAGACCGGCGTGTACTACAACAGCGCGGTGGTGATCGAGCGCGACGGCAGCGTCGTGGGCAAGTATCGCAAGACGCACATCCCCCACGTCGGGCCTTGTTTCTGGGAGAAGTTCTACTTCAAGCCCGGCAACCTCGGTTACCCGGTGTTCGACACCTCGGTCGGCAGGATAGGCCTCATCATCTGCTACGACCGGCACTTCCCCGAGGTCGCCAGGGCGGTGGGTCTCAAGGGCGCCGAGCTCGTCTTCAACCCCAGCGCCACGGTCGAATCTCTGTCCCGCTACCTATGGGAGCTCGAACAGCCCGCGCATGCGGTGGCCAACGGGTTCTGGATCGCGGCCATCAACCGCGTGGGGATCGAGTCTCCGCTCAGCGAGCACCGCTTCTATGGTTCCTCGTACTTCTGCGACCCGCGCGGCCGGATCGTGTGCCGGGCGTCCGAGGACGAGGACGAGGTCCTGGTGTGCGACGTCGACCTGGACGTGATCCGTGAGGTCCGCAACACGTGGCAGTTCCTGCGCGACCGCCGCCCCGAGACCTACGGCGAGCTAACCCAGCTGCTTCCTTGACGCACGGGGGCCGAGCATGAGGATGCTGATTGAAGGCGGGACGGTGGTCACCGCCACCGAGACCCTGCGCGACACCGACGTTCTGATCGACGGCGAGAAGGTCGTGGCCCTCGGGGTCGGTCTCGGGGCCGGCATCGAGGTGGACCGGAGGATCTCTGCCGCCGGCAAGCTCGTGATGCCCGGAGGGATCGACGCCCACACGCACATGGAGCTGCCCTTCGGCGGCACCTTCGCGTCCGACGACTTCGGCACCGGCACCGCGGCCGCGGCATGGGGCGGCACCACCACGATCATCGACTTCGCCGTTCAGGACTACGGCGAAGGTTTGCGCAAGGGCCTCGATCGGTGGCACGAGAAGGCGGCCGGCAAGGCGCACATCGACTACGGCTTCCACATGATCATGCGCGAGGTGACCGATCAGAGCCTCAAGGAGATGGACGAGCTCGTCGATGAAGGAGTCACCTCGTTCAAGCTCTTCATGGCCTATCCGGGCGTGTTCATGGTCGACGACGCGTCGATCTTCCGGGCGATGAGCCGGACCTCGGACAACGGCGGTCTCATCATGATGCACGCCGAGAACGGCGGGGCGATCGATGTATTGGTCCAGCGTTACCTGGCCGAGGGCAACGTCGACCCCTACTACCACGGCCTTTCTCGACCGCCCTCGATGGAGGGCGAGGCGACCCACCGGGCGATAGCGCTCGCCGAGCTCGCCGGCGTCGCCGTCTACATCGTGCACCTCGCGTCACGCGACGCGCTCGAAGCCGTGCGCGAGGCGCGCGATAGGGGAGGGGCCACCTTCGCCGAGACCTGCCCCCAGTACCTCTTCCTGTCCCTCGACGATCTCGCCAAGCCGGGCTTCGAGGGGGCCAAGTACGTGTGCTCGCCGCCGCTGAGGCCTGCTGATCACCAGGACGACCTGTGGAAAGGGCTGCAGATGGACGACCTCCAGCTCGTGGCCACCGACCACTGCCCGTTCCATTTCAAGGATCAGAAGACGTTGGGGCAGGGGGATTTCTCGAAGATTCCGAACGGCGTTCCCGGCGTGGAGGACCGTTACACGGTGCTGTGGCACGGGGGTGTCAACTCTGGACGGATCGATCCCAACCGCTTCGTCGAGCTCGTGGCCACCGCACCGGCCAAGCTGTTCGGGCTCTACCCGCGCAAGGGCACGATCGCTCCCGGCTCGGACGCCGATATCGTCGTGTTCGATCCGAACCTCGAGTGGGTGATCTCCGCAGACAACCATCACATGAACGTGGACTACAACTGCTACGAAGGCATGCGCGTGCGGGGCAAGCCCGTGGTGGTCACCCAGCGGGGCCACATCCTCGTCGAAGGAGATACCTTTCACGCCCGGCCGGGGCAGGGGAGGTTCCTGGAGCGCAGCCGATTCGCCGAACGATGACATGAGAAGGAGCTGAGAACATGCCCCCCACGACCGTGCCCGCCTATATCGACGGGCGTTTCCGCGAGTCCGGATCCGACGAACGCGAAGAGATATTCGATCCCTCCACCGGGGAGGTCATCGCGCTGCTTCCGTATTCCACGGCCGACGAGGTCGAGGCCGCGATCCGGGCGGCACGCGCCGCGGCGCCGGCGTGGGCCGACACGCCCGTACCCGATCGCGCCGCGGTAATGTTCCGTTTCAAGCAGCTGCTCGAGGACGACTTCGAGGAGCTCGCACGTCTGGTGACGCGCGAGAACGGCAAGACCTTGGACGAGTCGCGCGGCGAGGTGCGCCGCGCGATAGAGGTCGTGGATTTTGCCTGCGGCGCTCCCACGATGCTGATGGGCACCAATCTCGATCAGATCGCCGACGGGATCGACGAAGAACTCGTGCGCTTCCCGGTCGGTGTGGTGGCCGGCATCAGCCCGTTCAACTTCCCCAACATGGTGCCCCTGTGGATGATCCCGATCGCGCTGGTGTGCGGCAACACCTTCGTGCTGAAGCCGTCGCAGCGCACCCCGCTATCGGCGATCCGGCTGGCCGAGCTGCTGGAGCAGGCGGGCCTGCCGCCGGGCACCTTTAACGTGGTGCACGGCGCCAAGCAGACGGTGGACGCGTTGCTCACCCATCCCGGGGTTGACGCGGTGTCCTTCGTCGGCTCCGCGCAGGTGGCAAGCTACATCTACGCCACGGGCGCGGCCCACGGCAAGCGTGTGCAGGCGCTGGGCGGGGCCAAGAACCACCTCGTGGTCATGGACGATGCCGACCCCGAGCGCACCGTGTCGTCGCTCGTGTCCTCGGCGTTCGGCAACGCCGGGCAGCGCTGCCTCGCCGGCAGCGTGGCGGTGCCGGTAGGGGGGATCGGGGACGAGCTGGTGGCGGCGCTCAAGGACCGGGTCGAAGGCCTGCGGGTCGGGCCCGGAAGCGATCCGTCCACGGAGATGGGCCCGGTGATCCGCGACGAGCGGCGCAAGGAGCTCGTGTCCTACGTCGAGGAGGGGATCGAGGCCGGTGCACAGCCGGTGACCGACGGCCGCAGCCTCATCCGTTCGGAGGGCTTCTACCTCGGCCCGACCGTGTTCGACCACGTCACCCCGGACATGCGGCTGTGGAAGGACGAGCTCTTCGGGCCGATACTGTCGGTCGTGCGCGCCGCCGACATCGACGAGGCGCTGCGCGTCGTCAACTCCAGCACCTACGGCAACGCGGCTTCGATCTTCACGAGCTCGGGGGCCAACGCGCGCGAGTTCAGACGCCGGGTGGAAGCGGGCATGGTCGGGATCAACATCGGCATCGCCGCACCGATGGCGTTCTTCCCCTTCACCGGATGGAAGAACTCGTTCTTCGGTGACCTCCACGCCACCGGCGCCGACGCGTGGCGCTTCTACACGCGCCACAAGGTTGTCACCTCCCGGTGGTGGACCGGCGGCGGTTTCGACGCCGCGGCGCCGGAGGGGCGCGGCCACTGAGGTCCGTGCCCTGTGCCCGACGGTCGAGGTCGCGGATCCGCAGGGCGAGGCTGAGGGTAACGACGTCGTCGGGGTCGCGCGGGTCGCGCCCGGTCAGCTCCTGGATCCGGCGCAGGCGGTAGACCGCGGTGTTGGGGTGTATCCGCAGGCGGTGGGCGGCCTTGGTGAGGTTGAACCCGGAGGCGATGAACGCCCGCAGGGTGCCGATCAAATCGGTGCCGCGCCGGGCGTCGTGATCCGCGAGTGGCGCGAGCACGTCCACCAGGAGGCGGCGGGCGCGCTCGTCGCTGCTTAGGGTGTGCTCGACGGCAACGTCCTCAAAGGCGACGAGCCCGCCGAGGTCCCGGCGCGCCGCGATGCGCAGAGCGTCCTCGGCCTCGGCGTAGGAGGCCCTGATCCCGGCGGGACCGGGGTGCCAACCGCCCATGCCCACTCGCAGGCCGGCGGCCACGAGCGACCGAGCGAGCCTCTCCGCTCGCCGGCGCACGAGGTCGGCGTCGAGCGCACTCGCTGCCGGGCACAGGGCCACGGCCTCGGAGTGCCGCAGCCCGACCAGAGCGCCCGGCAGGGACGCGGCGATGGTGCCCAGTGCACCGCGCAGCGAAGGGCGCCGGGTGCCGTCGGGGGCGGTGACGCACACCGCTACGTAGGCGTCGGCGAGCTCGACGCCTACGTAGCGGTG
>CADDZG010000048.1 GCA_902812355.1 Actinomycetota bacterium
CATCACCTCCAAGCCTCCCGGCACGATCGAGTGGGAGTGAGCCGGCCCGGCAGCCCGGACCGGCTCACTCCCACTCGATCGTGCCGGGAGGCTTGGAGGTGATGTCGTAGGCGACGCGATTGATGCCGGGAACCTCGTTGACGATGCGGTTCGAGATGCGCTCGAGCACCTCGTAGGGCAGACGCGCCCAATCCGCGGTCATGGCATCCTCGCTCGTCACCGCTCGCAGCACCACCGGATAGCCGTAGGTGCGCTCGTCGCCCATCACCCCGACCGTATGCACCGCAGGGAGCACGGCGAAGGACTGCCATACCTCCCTCATCAACCCCGCCCGGCGGATCTCCTCGAGGACGATCGCGTCGGCGGCCCGCAGCAGGGCGAGGCGCTCGCTCGTGACCTCGCCGACGATGCGCACGGCCAGGCCCGGGCCCGGGAAGGGCTGACGCCACACGATCTCCTCGGGCAGTCCAAGCTCCTCGCCGACCCTGCGCACCTCGTCCTTGAACAGGTTGCGCAGCGGCTCGACCAGCGTCAGCGACATGTCCTCCGGCAACCCGCCGACGTTGTGGTGGCTCTTGATCCGCGCCGCGTCGCGGGTCCCGGACTCGATCACGTCGGGGTAGAGCGTGCCCTGGACGAGGAAGCGGGCATCCTCGAGCTCGTCGTGCGCTACCTCCTCGAACACCCGGATGAAGGTCTCGCCGATGACCTTGCGCTTGGTCTCGGGGTCGGTGACTGCTGCGAGGCGCTCGAGGAAGCGGTCGGCGGCCTTGACGTGGATCAGGTCGACGTGGAGATGGCGTCGGAAGGTCTCCTCGACCTGCTCGGCCTCGCCCTCGCGCAGCAGCCCGTGGTCGACGAACACGCACGTGAGCTGGTCCCCCACCGCCCGGTGCACGAGCGCCGCGGCGACCGAGGAGTCGACCCCCCCGGACAAAGCGCACACGATGCGCTCGGAGCCGACCTGTGACCGCACCGCCTCGACCGCAGAGGCGATCACCGACGTCATCGTCCACGTCGGCAGGAGGTCGCAGCCCTGGTAGAGAAAGGCCTTGAGCACGTCCAGGCCGAATGGTGTGTGCGCCACCTCGGGATGGAACTGGACGCCGAACAGCCGGCGCTGCGGGTCCTCGAACACGGCCGCCGGTGAGGTCGCGGTCGCCGCGGTCACGACGCAGCCCGGCGGAGCTTCGACCACGGAGTCGTTGTGGCTCATCCACACCGTCTGGGTGTCGGGCAGGCCCTCGAGCAGCAGCGAAGGAGCCCCGGTAGCGGTGAGCTCGGTGCGTCCGAACTCGGCCGTGCCGGTGCGGGCGACGCGCCCGCCGAGGGCTTGCGCCATCGCCTGCTGGCCGTAACAGATCCCCAGCACCGGGATGCCGAGCTCGAACAGGGCGGGGTCGACGCGCGGAGCGCCCTCGCTGTACACCGAGCGCGGCCCGCCAGACAGGATGATGCCCGCCGGAGCGCGGGCTGCGAGCTCGGCAACGGACAGGTCGTGGGGCACGATCTCGGAATAGACGTGGCACTCGCGCACACGCCGGGCGATCAGCTGGGCGTACTGGGCCCCGTAGTCGACGACCAGGACGGTGTCCATGGACCACCCTAAACACACCCGCGCCCGACACCCCGGCTTCACGCCGAAGCGGGAGGCGCTACCGGCGCCGACGGAAGCCTTGCACTGGGCGGCACCCGCCCCGGCGGCACCACCGAGGCGAGGATTCCTAGACGGCCGTCGCGCCGCGGCCGGTCCTGCGAGCCCCGCGCCGGCGGCGCGGGAGGTGGCGGGCCTCGACGACGTAGGACAGGGCGTCGGCGTCCGTGTGGGCACCATGGTCCTCGAGGCCGGCGCGGCGCACGAAGCGTCGCACGGTGGGCACGACGTCCTCGGACACCTCCAGCAGCAGCCAGCCCCCGGGCCGCAGCCACCCCGGCGCCTCGGACACCGCCCGGCGCATCAGTCCCCATGGGTCGCCCGAACCGTCCGCCAACGTATATAGAGGCTCGAAGGCCTTGACCTCGGTGGGCAGATCGTCGACCTCGTCCGGGGGCACGTAAGGGACGTGGCCGGTGATGACGTCGACCATCCCGCGCAGGCGTGCCGGCAGCGCCCTGTACATGTCGCCACGCCGGAAGGCGACGTTGGCGATCCCGAGGGTGCGCGCGTTGCGGCGCGCCTGTGCCAGCCCGGCGGCGTCGATGTCGGTACCCCACACCTGCGCGGTTGGGAGCTCGGCGGCAATCGCCAGCGCGATCGGCCCCGAACCGGTGCACACGTCCACCACCACCGGCTCGGCCCGGCGGTAGAGCTTGCGCAGGGCCCGGGCCACGGTGAGCTCGGAGGACGGCCTGGGCACGAAAGATCCGTAGCGCACCGCGAGATCGAGGCCGTAGAAGACGATGTGGCCGGTGAGCATGGGCAGGGGCTCGCCGGCGGCGCGGCGAGCCACGAGCGCGAGGTAGCGCTCACGCCGGCGCGGCTCCACGATCTCGTCGTCGCCCTCAAGAACGTCTTCGGGCTCGACCCCGAGCACGTGCGCCAGCAGCTCCGCCGCCTCGTAGCGGTTGTCGTGATCCTCGAAGATGTGGCTCGAGTCCGCCAGCACCCGCGTGCCGGCGTCGAGGAGCTCGGCGATCGTGCGGGGGCCCGGCATGACCGCAGATGTTAGTGCCACGTGCGTGGCAACGACGGCTAGCGCGCCCGGTCGGTGACGTCCTCGTCGGGCGCGGTGGCGTCCTCCGCGGGAACCTCGATCGTCGGGCGCTCGAGCTCGGTCGACAGCACGATCGTCGTGCGCGTGCGAGCCACGCCGTGGATCTGGCGGATCCGGCGCAGCAGCCGTTCGAGGTCGCGGGTGGTGGCGGTGCGCACCTTGACGAGGTAGCAATCCTCTCCGGCGATGCGGTGCAGCTCGAGCACGTCGGGCTCGTCGCAGATCCGCGCGACGATCGGGTCGTCGACGGCGAACTCCTCGCCGTCGCGCAGGGTCACGAGGATGAAAGCGACGTGCGGGCGCCCGAGGACATCGGGGTCGAGCACCGCGGTGTAGCCGGAGATCACCCCGCGCTGCTCGAGCTTGCGCACCCGTTCGTGCACCGCCGGGCCCGATAGACCCACCGCCTTGGCGATCGCGGTGTGCGACATGCGCCCGTCCTCACGCAGCAGGCGCAGGATCTCCCGGTCGACCCGGTCGAGGCCGGCAGCCATGGTGGCTACCGGCCTCTCCGGTCGGACCTCACGCGGACCCGCAGGTGCTGGGGGGGAGGCACTTGGGCGGGCCGGGGTCCGGGGCTTGCTTCCTCTATCGGTCTGTACGGGCTCAGAGCGGCCGGTGGTTCAACCAGTCGTTGCCGTCGTTGCTCGGTGCCGCCCACACCAGGGCGGCGAGCTCGAAGGCGACCAGCAAGGCCACGGCGATAACCACGGCCACCACGGCCACCACCTCCTAACGCTGCACGGGCGCTCGGCGCTCGCATCCGTCACATCGTAGCCACAGGCGGGCTACCCGTCAAACATCTCTAGGTGAAACCGCGGAGAGCGCCGAATATTCCTTGGCGAGGCCTAGGCCCCCATCCCGACGCCCTGCGCCCGCTGCAGGGCCTTGCCTTCGGTCTTGAGGGCCGGGGCGACCATGACCTCCGCCTTCTGGAACTCCTTGATGTTCTGGTAGCCGCACGTGGCGAGGCTCGTGCGCAGCGCACCGAAGAGGTTGAGGCGGCCGTCGTTCTCGTGGGCCGGGCCGACGAGGATCTCCCGCAGACTGCCGAGGGTCGAGGTCCGGACCCGGGTGCCGCGCGGCAGGGTCGGATGGAAGGTCGCCATGCCCCAGTGGTAGCCGCGCCCGGGGGCCTCGGAAGCCGCCGCCAGCGGCGACCCGATCATGACCGCGTCGGCCCCGCACGCGATCGCCTTGGCGATATCGCCGCCGGTGCGCATGCCGCCGTCGGCGATCACGTGGCAATAGCGCCCGGTCTCGTCGAGGTGGCGGATGCGGGCGCCCGCGGCGTCGGCGATCGCCGTCGCCTGGGGCACCCCGATGCCGAGCACGCCCCGGGTGGTGCATGCGGCCCCCGGGCCGACGCCCACCAAAATCCCGACCGCGCCGGTGCGCATCAGGTGCAGAGCGGTCGAGTAGGAGGCGCAGCCGCCGACGATCACCGGTAGCTCGTAGGTCGAGATGAAGCGCTTGAGGTTGAGCGGTTCGCTCGTCTCCGACACGTGCTCCGCCGACACCACGGTCCCCTGGATCACGAGGATGTCGAGCTCGGCCTCGAGCGCCGCCTTGTGGTAACGCTCGACCCGCTGCGGGGTGAGCGACGCCGCGGCCACCACCCCGGCGTCTTTGATCTCCCGGATGCGGGCGTGGATCAGCTCGTCCTTGATCGGCTCGCGGTAGATCTCCTGCATCCGGGCGGTGGCGCGCTCGTCGGGCAGGGACGCGATCTCCTCAAGCACCGTGTCGGGATCCTCGTAGCGGGTCTGGATGCCCTCGAGGTTGAGCACCGCGAGCCCGCCGAGCCGCCCGATCTCGATCGCGGTGCGGGGCGACACGACCCCGTCCATGGCCGACGCCAGCAGCGGCAGCTCGAAGCGGAACGCGTCCACCTCCCACGAGATGTCGACGTCGTCGGGGTCGCGGGTCCGCCGGGACGGCACGATCGCGATGTCGTCGAAGCCGTAGGCGCGCCGGCCGGACTTGCCGATGCCGATCTCGATCTCCACGATGTCCTCCTGTCAGTGGCCGCCGGCGACCGGCCCGGGGGAAGGACGAGCCGACCTCGTATGCCGCCGTTTCTACCATCGCCGTGCCGCTGGGGGCCGGGTCCGGGCACGGGGGCGGGATCCATCGCCGGAGGCGTGTGCCCGCGCCCTCAGTGGTGGGGGTCGGTGCGCACCAGGCGCCCGGCGAGCTCGTCCTCGAGCAGCTGGACGTCGGCGTCGACCATGAGCTCGACCAGCTCCCTGAAGCGGGTACGTGGCTCCCAGCCGAGCAGCCGCTTGGCCTTGGACGCGTCGCCCCTCAGGTGATCGACCTCCGAAGGACGGTAGTAGCGGGGGTCGACCTCGACGTAGCGCTCCCAATCGAGCCCGACGCGCTCGAACGCCAACTCACAGAACTCACGCACCGAGTGCGACTCGCCGGTGGCGATCACGAAGTCCTCGGGAGCGTCCTGCTGCAGCATCAACCACATCGCCTCGACGTACTCGGGTGCGTATCCCCAGTCCCGGCGAGCGTCGAGGTTGCCGAGGTAGAGACGGTCCTGCAGCCCCGCCTTGATCCGGGCCACGGCGCGGGTGATCTTGCGGGTGACGAAGGTTTCGCCACGGCGCGGGCTCTCGTGGTTGAAGAGGATGCCGTTGACGGCGAACAGCCCGTGGGCCTCCCGGTAGTTCACCGTCATCCAGTGGGCGAAGACCTTGGCCACGCCGTAGGGGCTGCGCGGGTAGAAAGAGGTGCGCTCGTTCTGTGGCGGTGCCGAACGGCCGAACATCTCCGAGGACCCTGCCTGGTAGAAGCGGGTGTGCACGCCGGAGGCCCGGATCGCCTCGAGGATCCGCACGGTGCCCATCCCCGTGGCGTCGGCCGTGTATTCGGGGATCTCGAAGGACACCTTGACGTGGGTCTGGGCGCCGAGGTGGTAGATCTCGTCGGGCTCGAGCTCGCGGATGAGGTTGATCAGCGAGCCCGAGTCGGACAGATCCCCGTAGTGCATCAGGAAACGCACGCCGGTCTCGTGGGGATCCCGGTAGATCGGGTCGACCCGCTGGGTGTTGAACGACGACGACCGCCGGATGATGCCGTGCACCTCGTATCCCTTGCCGAGCAGGAACTCGGCCAGGTACGACCCGTCCTGGCCCGTTACCCCCGTGATCAACGCCGTCTTCATAGCGCCCCAACCTTAAAGCCGCGCACGTGTCGTGCCCGAGGTGCGAGGCGAGATGCCGGCTCGCAGAGTCAGCGGGCTCGCATGAAGTGGTGAACGTGGTCGGGCGGGTAGCTGTCCTTCAGCGCCCCGTCGTCGCGCCAGAAGCGCCGGGCCGACTCCGGCAGGTCGTCCTGGTCGATCCTGCGGAAGCCCAGCCTCTCGTAGAAAGCCAGCCGCTCGTCGTGGCAGCACAGGTACATCGGCCCGCCCTTGTTGTTCATCGCCGCTTCGACCAGGCGCGTGCCGATCCCCCGGCCGCGGTGATCCGGGTGCACGAGCACGTCTTCCACCAGGGTGACGTCGGGTTCGAGCGCGATCAGGCACAGGGCACCGATGATCGGCCCCTGACGGGCGATGAAGAATGTGCCGTCCTTTACGTCGCCCCACTCGAGCCCGTCGTAGAAGGCTCTGATCTCGTCCGTATCGCGTCTGCTCGCCCGGGTTACCAGCAAATCTCCTCCCGAAGGATCACGCGGCCGGGGTCCCGGCCAGCGACCGCAGCTCCTCGAGACAAGCATCGGGCACCACGACCCCGTGCTTGCCGCCGGGCAGATCGCGGTCCGGGCGCATGCTGCCATGGTAATCACTGCCCCCGGTCGCCACGAGGCCGTGGCGTGTCGCGAGGCTCAGAAGCGGCCGCTGCTCGTCGGCCGGCCAATCTCCGTGGTAGCACTCGAGCCCCCGCAGCCCGGCGTCGGCGAGCTCGGCCACGAAGCGGGCGAGGTCTGCGTCCGTCAGGTTCAGGGTGAACGGGTGGGCGAGCACCGGCACCGCCCCCGAGTCGAGCATGAGGCGGATCGCTTCCACCGGTGCGTACAGGGCCCGCGGGACGTACGCCCTGGCGCCCTTCTTGAGGTACTCGTCGAACGCCGCTTGGTAATCGGGCACCGCGCCGTGGCGTACCAGGACCGCGGCGAAATGGGGGCGCCCTATCTGCGCGCCGGGTCCCCCGGCCTCGGATTCCACCTCCTCGAAGGTCACCGGGATGCCGAGCTCGTTGAGGCGCCGCACCATCACCCGGTTGCGGTCGGCACGGGCCCGCTGGAGCTGCTCGAGCCCCGCCGCCAGGGGGCTGTCTCCGGGGGGGACGAAGTAGCCGAGCAGATGCATCGTGGGACGGGCCGTGGGCCGCAACCCGCGCGCCTGCAGGTCGTCGACGGCGCAGGAGATCTCGACGCCGCGCACGACCTCGACGCCGCGCCGGCGTCCTTCCGCCACCGCCTCGTCGCAGCCCGAGATGTTGTCGTGGTCCGTCACCGCGATCGCGGCGACGCCGCGCGCCGCGGCCTTGGCCACCAGCGCGGCGGGTTCGTCGCCCCCGTCGGAGACCGTGGTGTGGCAGTGGAGGTCGATCACGACGGGCTCAGTCCTGCACGAGGTAGCCGAGCTCCACGAGCTTGTCGAGGACCTTGGCGGCGGATTGCTCGACCGTCTCCTCGGCCGTCCTGCACACCACCTCGGGGTTGGAAGGAGGCTCGTAGGGGTCGTCGATCCCGGTGAAGCCCTTGAGCTCGCCGGAGCGAGCCTTGGCGTAGAGCCCCTTGACGTCGCGCTGTTCGCATACCTCGATCGGCGCGTCGGCGTAGACCTCGACGAAGTCCTTGATCATCGCCCGCGCCTCCTCCCGGATCGCCCGGTAGGGCGAGATCGCGGCGGTGATGACGAACACCCCGTTGCGCTGCAACAGGTGAGCGACGAAGGCGATCCGCCGGATGTTTATGTCCCGGTCCTCCTTGGAGAACCCGAGGCCCTTGGACAGGTTCTCGCGTACCACGTCGCCGTCGAGAACCTCGATCGGCACGCCGTCGCGGTACAGGGCGTCCTCCACCTCGTGCGCGATCGTGGTCTTGCCGGACCCCGACAGCCCCGTGAACCAGATCACCACACCGCGCTCGCGGTCGGCCTGCTTGTATCCCATGTCGTTACCTCCGTGCGTGGCGGGTCATCACTTGCGCAGGACGCTGGTGCCGAGGGCCCCCGGAGCCGGATCCAGCCCGAAGAGGTCCAGGATCGTGCAGTGCACGTCCCACAGGTGGAGGCCCTCCTTGCGTCCGCTCTGGACGCCGGGGGCGTTGTTCATGATGAAGATGCCGTGCTCGGCGTGGTTGGCCTCATCGGGTCCGGTGTCGTTCTCGAAGGTGTAGATCGAGTCGAAACCGAGCGAGCCCACCGAGCGCCACCGCAGCCCTCCGAAGATCACGATCAGATCGGGCGGGACGCCGTTCTGGGAAGTGTAGATCTCCTCGGGCTTGAGCGCTTTGTTGCCCATCGGCTTGCCCTCGTGGTCGACCATGGCTTCGATCTTGGCGGCGAGCTCGTCGCGCACGCGGTCGTAATCCTCGGGCTTGATCTTGCCGTTGGGCTCCCGTCCCTCGACGTTTAGGAAGAGCCTGCCGTAGTAGCCCCCATCACCCCATGCCACAGTGTTGTCCCAATCCACCTCCATCTTGTTGATGGGGGTTATCTCGCTCGGCATGTCGTTGCGGAAGCTAAGGTAACCCTCGCGGTGCAGCCACTGGTTGAAGCACACGCCGCCGACCATCGCCTTGGCTCCGTGGTCGGATACCACCAGCACCGTGGTGTCGTCGTCGGCATAGCGCTCCAGGAGCTCGCCGATCTTTCCGTCGAGGAAGCGGTAGTAGTCGTGGAGGGCGTTCTCGTAGGGATTGCCCGGGCGGAAGCGCGGATGCTCGGGATCGATGAACGACCAGATGCCGTGGTTGAGGCGGTCCGGACCCATCTCGACCATGACGAAGAAGTCCCACGGCTTGTGGGCCAGCAGGTAGTCCGCAGCGCGGAAGCGCGACTCCGTCATCCGGTAGGCCTCATCGAGGATGTAGCGGGTGTTGTCGGTTCGGAAGTTGCGGATGTCGAAGACGTACTCGCCGGCGTTCGCCTGCAACTCGGCCTTGAGCTCCTTGGGATAGGTGTAGTCGGCGTCGCTGTTGGGGGTCAAGAAACAGCCGATCTGCACGCCCCGCAGCGGCTTGGGCGGGTACGAGGGCGGTACCGACATGACGATGCTGTCCTTGCCGTGCTCGGACAGGATGTCCCACACCGTCGGCTCCTTGATCGCCCACGACGTGGCGAACGACAGGCCCTCGTAGGTGTGGTCCTTGCGGTTGCGGAACCCGTATATGCCGAGGGTCCCGGGATCCTTGGAGGTCATCATGCACATCCACGCCGGGACCGTTATCGGAGGAGTGATCGATTCGAGCTCTCCCCACACGCCGTCGTCGCGCAGCTTGGTCAGGTTGGGGACGTCGTCGGCGTAGGCTTCGAATATGTGCTGCGGCGGGGCGCAATCGAGCCCCAGGACCATGACCTTGCGCTTGTGCTCGGGAGCCGGAGCCCCCGGCTCTGCCTCTCGCTTGCGCAGCTTGTTCAGAAGACCCATCTAGCGGTGCTCTCCTTCTCGCTCGGGGGCGCGGCGGATCCGCTCACGCTTGCCGCCTCGATCTTGCGTCTTCGATGAGGATGCGCGCCACCTCGGGTCGCGAGAACTCGGGCGGCGGCTCCCGGCCTTCCAGCAGCATCTTGCGCACCTGCGTACCCGACAGGTGCACGCGCTCTTGCGCGTCGTGCGGGCAGGTCTTGTTGGACGCCATCTGGCCGCAGCGGCGGCAGTAGAAGGAATGCTCGAACTTCAGAGGCTGGATCCCGAGCTCGGCGGGGTCGAAACGGTCGAACATCTCCTGTGCCTCGTAGGTCCCGTAGTAGTCGCCGACCCCCGCGTGGTCACGGCCGACGATGAAATGGGTGATCCCGTAGTTCTTTCGCAGCAGCGCATGCCAGATCGCCTCGCGCGGCCCGGCGTAGCGCATCGCCGCGGGGAACACCGATAGCACGACCCGGTCGTTCGGGTAGTAGTTCTCCATCAGGACCTCGTAGCAGCGCATGCGCGTCTCGGCGGGAATGTCGTCCGCCTTGGTGCCGCCCACCAGCGGGTGGATCACGAGGCCCTCGGTGATCTCGAGGGCGCACTTGGTGAGGTACTCGTGCGCGCGATGGATCGGGTTGCGGGTCTGGAAGGCGACCACGGTGCGCCACCCGCGCTCGGCGATCAACTCGCGCAGCTGCAGCGGCGTACGGCGGTAGGACCCGAACTCGGCGGCGAAGGGGTTGGACAGCACCGTGACCTCTCCGCCGACGTAGTTGGGCGGCTGGGAATAGATGTAGGCGACCCCAGGATGGGCCTCCTCGTCGGTCTTGTAGGTCATGAGGGCCTCACGCCGCGGGTCGTAGCGGTAGACCTCGGCGACGTCGATGATCGCCACCGGGGTGCCCTGATGGACGATCGCCGCCCGGTCGCCGGAGCCGAGCCGGGAAGCCTCCTCGTCGCTCGCCGGCAGGACCACCGGCAGGGTCCAAACGAGGTTGCTGCTCAGTCGCATGTCCTCGAGCACGCCGGCGTAATCGTCGGTGGTCATGAAGCCGCGGTTGGGCGACAGGGCACCGACGGCCAGGAGCTCGAGGTCGGACAGCACCCGGCGCGACCGGGCCTCGATCCCCGGAAGGCGCGACGCCTCCGCCTCGAGGTCGTCACGCTCCTCGTCTCCGGCCATGCGCACCTCGAGCGCGCCGCCGTGCGGCGGGGAGCCGGGCACATCTTTCAGGGTCATGGGCATGAAGATCCAACCTCCGAACGGGAACGGTAAGAGGGAGCCGGAAGATTCACACTCCTATGACACTCTTACCACAGATGTGCCCAGAGCGCCGGGAGCGCCGGCGGGGGCGGTGTCAGGCGGCGCCGGCGAGGCGGCGGTTCAGCGCATCCAGCGTGGCGCGCACCGCGGTCTCGGGCAGCGGTTCGCCGCGCGCTAGGGCGGCACCCATGAGATCGCCGCGCGGCGAGGACACGAGCACGAGCACGGCGCTGGCGCCTGCCACCGACACGAGCGATGCCGCTTTGATCCCGTAGCCGTCCCCCGTCAAGGTGCGGGCGGCGTCGAGCGTCGCCTCCGCCGCGATGCGCAGGCTGTGTGGGGTCTTGTCGCCGACGGCCACCCCGACCACCTCGCGCCCGGCGGCGGCGAGGCAGACCTCGGCCCGGGTGCGCCACGGGGAGGAGGAGCTGTTGTCCGGCGAGGCTGTGGGAGCATGCCCCTGCGCCCGGGGCATTCGCGGGCCGGGCGCGGGGACACCACCGCCGCACCCGGTCGGATCGCGGGCGGGTGACGCGCGGTAGCAGGGGGAGGTCGATGCGCGCGGGGCTCCGGTGCCTCACGATCGCGTTGCTGTGCGTCGCGCTCGTGCTGCCCGCCGCCGAGGGGCGGGCGGCGAGCGTGCGGACCCGCCTGCACGACACGAGGCTGCAGCTGCGTGCGCTGCATGTCCGGCTGCTCGGCACCACCGGCACCCTCGACGGGGTCAAGCAGCGCATCGACCGACTGAACCGGGAGATGACCTTGGTCCAGATCGACATGCGCATGCTCGATCGCCGCGTCGCCGAGCTGCGCGACCGGGTCACCGCGGTGCGCGCCGACATCCGCAGGGCGGCACGGCCGCTGCGCCGCTTGCGCCGGCGAGCCCGCATCGAGGCTCGGGCGCTGTACGAGCAGGGCTCGACGGGGACGCTCGACGTGCTGCCCGCAGCGACACCGCGGCGCTGGTCCGCTATGCGCGTCTCAAGGCTTCGGTCCGGCAACGGCACAGCGCGCTGCTGCAGCTGTCGAGCGTCCTGCACGCCCGGTTGGCGCGCAGGCGGCAGGACGAGGCGCGCCTGCGTTCCCAGCGAGCGTTGCTCGAGGCTCAGTTGGCGTCGCTACGAGGCGGGATCGAGCACATGCGCGACCGCGAAAGGGGGCTCGCCCGCCGCTCCCAGCAGCTACAGCGCACGATCGTGGCCGCCGAGGCCGACACCTCGGTGACCGCGCTGGGACTGTCGCGCCGGGGTTACATCTGGCCCCTCAACGGGCCGGTGACGTCTCCCTACGGCCCCCGCTGGGGCAGCTTCCACCCCGGCGTCGACATCGGCGGATACACCGGTGAGCCCTACGTCGCCGCGCACTCCGGGGTCGTGGTCATAGCGGGATGGATCGAGGGCTACGGCAACGCAATCGTGATCGACACCGGCGGCGGGATCAGCAACGTCTACGGCCACTCCTCGGCCCTCGAGGTGCACGCCGGCGAGCACGTCCGCCGCGGTGAGGTCATCGGCAGGGTCGGGTGTACCGGCTACTGCACCGGCCCCCACCTGCACTTCGAGGTGCGGGTCGACGGCCACCACGTCGACCCGATGCGTTACCTGCCCTAGGTCGCGGGATCGCCGCGGCGATGGCGGCGGACGACGCGCTTGAGGGCGTCGTAGGCGGCGTCGACGTCGTGGGTCGCCGACATCTCGTCCCGGCCCACCGGCGGGCGGCGGGCGATGCCCTCCAGGACGCGATCGGGCCCGACCACGACGCGCTGCGGCTCGGCGAGGCGCACCGGTGCGCCGGGCGCGGCAATCAGGCACTCGACCATCACGAGGTCGCGCTCGAGCCACGCATGCCCGCCGACGCCGCCCTCCCCGGGCTCGTCCCACGCGACGAGCACGTCGGCGCCGTGCAACCGGGTACGTTCCGCCCACGCCTGCTCGAAGCCGTCGGGCACGGCAACGAGCAGCAGGTCGACGTCGCTGAGATCGTCGCCCTCGCCGCGCGCCAGCGACCCGAGCAGGACCGCGCCGGCGAAGGCCGGCGAGGCGTCGACGTGGCACAAGACCCGTTCCAGCGCACGCCACTGGCGCGCCCCCCTCACCGCCTCGTGGCGCCCTATGCGGATCGTCATCCCGGCGCCAGGCTACCTTTAGCTCATGAGCGCGACGAGGCCGAGCGGGACGAGGGCGGCGGGGGCCCGTCGGCGCGCGGCGCGGTGACGGTCGTCGCCGGTGCCCACTGCCTCGTGACCGGCGCCACCGGCGGGATCGGCCGCACGGTGGCCGAGG
>CADDZG010000049.1 GCA_902812355.1 Actinomycetota bacterium
CCCCCCACCCTGATCGCGCCGCCGTCGATCCACACCCACGCAGGCTCCGCTCCCCTCTGCCGCACCGCAGTGGTCATGTCCCGCAGCGCCTGGAGGCTGTGGGGCCGAGGCAGTCCCTGGGCCAGCACGCTCGTCTCCAGGGCCACGACCGCCCGCCCCGAGCGCAGCGCGGCGTCGACCTCGGGCGACGCTACGAGCGCGTCGGTCACGGCGGCCACGTCGTCTCCCTCCCGGCGCACGACCTCCCCACCCTGCAGGCCGCGGCCAGGGCCCGGGGCACCTCTTCGCCTCGGGCCAGGGCGGCCAGCAACGCTCCGTCGAAAGCGTCCCCCGCCCCGGTAGGGTCTACCGGCGCGTTCTGTGGCTCGACCGTGCAGCGGTATGACGACCCCGACCACAACGCCTCGGCCCCCTGCTCTCCCCGCTTCACGCACACCGCAGCGTAGGGCAGGTGCGCCGGATCGCCGAGGACCTCGATCTCTCTGTGGTTGGCGAGCAGCAGGGTGGCCGGCGCGGTCGCCTCGAGGAAGCGCTCCGGTCCGTAGGCATCGAGCAGCGGCCACGACGCGGCATCCACCGCCACCACCTCGGCGTCGGCGCGTTCGAGCGCGACCCGCGCTGCGGGCTCCGACCCGGGGTCGAACAGGAGGTAGCCGGACACGAGCACGCAGCGAGCCTCGAGGCGCCCCGGGAGGTCGTCCGGCGACAGGCGGGCGTTCGCGCCGCGGTCGGCGACCATCGAGCGATCGCCGTCGTGGCGCACGACGAGCATCGTCCCGGTGCGGGCCTCGGGGTCGACCGCGAGGCGAGCCTCGACCCCGCGGCGTCCGAGGGCTTCGACGAGGAGCGCTCCGGCGAGGTCGTCGCCGACGCGCCCGTAGAGGGATACCGCCGCGCCCTCGTGGGCCGCCCACGCCGCGGCGTTGGTCCCGACCCCTCCGGGACCGAGACACACCCGGCCGTGCACGTCCCCGCCGGGGACGAGGCGGCCGGCGTCGACGCTCACGTCGACCATGACGTCGCCGACCACGATCACGTCGGTCATCGCGTCCCCGTCGTCTCGTCGGTGCCGGTCGTTTCGGTCGTGCTCTGGCGGCCGACCCTCGGCGGCCGCCACGGTTCGGATACCACGTGCGCCACCGGGCCGCCGGACCCGGCGACCCCGTCGTTCAGTGCGGCGGCTCCGATGCCTCTCCCAAGGCACGCGCCACCTGGTCGACGCCCTCGATCCACGCCGCGAGCTCGGCAGCCGACGGGGCGAGCTCGTAGGCGTGGTAGTGACATGCCTCGCTCAGCACGCCGTGAAGGAAGCGGGCCTGCTCCCCGAGCGCCTCACCGGCGTAGCGGCCGAGGCAGCCGAGCTGAGCCCGCAGCGAGCACCGCTCGGTCCCCGGGGCCCGTGCGCTCCAGTAATCGTGCACGGCGCTCTCGAGGGCCTGGCGGGCGAGCAGAGCGGCGGCACGGGGCCACAACCCCACGGTCGCGGGGTCGTCGTAAGCCGCCAGCTCGCGCGCGTGCCGGAGCAACCACTGCGGAGAGCCGGACTCCGGCGGGTGCACATGCTCCGGCGCGGTCGCCGATCCGCTGCTCGAGCCGCCGGGTACGCCGCCGCTCATGCCCGTTCGCACAACCAGCGCGCGAGCTTGCGGGAGCGCTCGCACAGCTCTATGAGACTGCCCCCGTGCACCTCGTGGGTGCCGCGGTTGCAGTCCTTGAAGGTATCGCCGGCCCACCCGCCCAGGGCGAGGTTGAGGCGCTTCATGACGTCGCCGGCGCGCGCCGCGTCGTCGAACAACGCCAGGGCCACCTTGAGGCTCAGCTTGTCGGCCCGCTCGAGCACGTCTTCGACCTCGTGGCGCGCTTCGCCCCGCAGGAGATGGCGCCGGCGGTAGGCGTCGACGCACGCGGCCTCCAGCGCGGCCCGGCAGAGGCCGGGCACGACACGCGCCGCGACCTGCTCGGGCAGGCCATCCGTGTGCGCGATCGCCAGTGCATCGTCGATCGCGGCGTCCACCGGGTCGCTCCTGCTGCGCAGCTCGACGGTGGAATACAGCCGTCTGCTGACCTCGATAACCCGGGCGGGGATCTGCAGCCGGCGCACGGCCTCGGGAAGACGATCGTCGTGGGTGAACACCACCACCTGGCGCGTCCCCGCGACCTCCTGAAGCACCCGGGCGAGCCCGTCCACCCGCGCCGGATCCATCGACTGTACGGGGTCGTCGATCACGACGAATCGGAACGGCGGTTCGTCGAGCATGACGCGCGGCAGGAACAGGCTCAGGGCAAGACAGTGCAGCTCGCCCTGGCTCATGACCCCGAGCGCGGCCCCCTCGACCCCGTCGACGGTGACGTCGAGCTCGACCCGGCGCTGGGTGGCGGTTCCGCTAAGTGCCACGCTGCCGAGGGTTACGTTGCTCCGCTGCCTGAGCAGGTTCCACAACTCGATCGCTTGCGCCGCGATCGGCGCGAAGCGTTCGTTACGGATGTCCGACGTGGCTTGCTTGAGCCATGTCTCGGCCTGCTTGAGCCCGGGGACCGCCTCCGCACCCGCGAGCGCGGCGCGCGCCGGAGCGAGCCATCCGAGCAAGCGCATCGCGATGGGGCGCCACGCATCCTCCCGGGCCCGCAGTTCCTTCGCCGCCGCGGCCCGGAGCTCGGCTGCGGCGGACGCGACCGCATCGGCGTGCGCCTCGAGGTGATCGGCGAGGGCACCCGGCCCGCCCGCGGGGGCCCGGAGCCATCGCTGCCATGCCTCCTCGAGCCCGGCGACATCAATCCCCAGTCCGGGCGCCGCGGACATCTCGGCCGGCAAGGGCACGATCAGCGCACGCGCCGCGCGTTCGGCCGCGGCCGCGGCCTCGTTCGCCTCCCGTACCGCCCGTGCCTCGTCTCGCAGCCGGGCGACCTGCTCGATCGTGGCCACCCTCCACGCCTCACCGAGTGCCCCGGGCGCACCGCATACCGGACAGTCCGCAGGGTCGTGAGAAGCGTGGAAACGCAGGGCCTGCTCCAGCAGTCCGGCGAGCTCGTGGGCCCGGGCGGCATCGCCGCCGGCGACCGCGTCGAGGCCCTCCTGAGCGGCGCGCAGCTCCTCCACCGCGGTCAGGACTGCGCCGGTGTCGGGCCCGGAGACGCCGGCGAGCACCCTGAGGGCACGCAGCGAGGGCTCGTCGTCGGATCCGCCGGCGCCGAGCACCGCCTCGAGCTCGTCGAGGTCCCACGCCCGGTCGCCCAACGCGGCGAGTGCCCGCCGAGCACGCTCGTCGTCGTTGCCGGCGGCGAACGCCTCGAGCTCGGGCAACAGCCCGGCAAGGTCCGTCCCGGCGTGCTTGACCGCGCGCTCGCGCGCCCTGCGCCGGTCCGCGAGAGCGTTCTGCGCGGCCACGAGGTCGTCGAGCCCGAGCACCACCGAGAGCGCGTCGTACAGCTTCGACGGGCCCTCTTCGAGCATCGAGCCGAGCTCGTTGTAGGACAAAAACGGCCGGAAGGTCGACAGGTCGCGCTCCCACCCCAGGGACGCCAGGGGCCGGTCGTGCGCCCCATCACGGCGCACCACGGCCGTGCCCTCCTCTAGAGCGGCATCGCGGTCCCAGCTGCGCACCACCCGTATCGTTCCGGGTACGTCCTCCATCGAGAACGCCGCCTCCACCACGGTCGGATGCGGGTGGTGCAGGTTGCGCCAGCCCTCACGCCACAACGCGGGGCGTCCCGCCCAGCGCTTGCTGTCCCCGGTCAACAGGACCTCGAGCGCCTCGGCGAAGCTCGACTTGCCCGAACCGTTGCGCCCGACCACCAGGGTCAACCCGGGGGTCGGCGTCAGCTCGAGGGTCCGTTCCGCCCCGATCCCGCGGAAGCCCTGGACCGTGATCGACGAGATGAAGACGCCGCGACGCGCCTCCGAGGGGGCAGCGCGCGGCGGGGCCGGCGCGGGAGCCGATCGCTCGAGCACCGCGTCGAGCTCATCGGCCCCCTCCAGCGCTGCGAGAACGTAGATGCCCCAGCTCTGCGACAGCACCCCCTCGCGCTCGAGCCTCTCGTACACCGCTCCCGCTGCGGAGCGGTCCGGCGCGGGGTGCCGGTGCGATGGTTCGGGGCCCGTCAGCCCCGCTCCTCACGGATCACGTTGGCGGACCCGCAGGCGGGGCATCTGACCTCGCCCTCCTCGGGGTCGTCGGTCCACGTCGGGTCGATGTCGGAGTCCGACCAGCCGTTGTGGCAGTCCTGGCAGAAAAGCATGTCCCACTCCCCCGCCCCGATCCTTGCCTCGATGCCCATAGCCCCTCCACAGCGCGGCCTTCGTGTCGCGCCGGGCCCACGCCGGCCACCCAGGGTCAGGTCCCACACGGCCCTCCGCCGCGACAAGCCTAGACATAAACCCTCACGATCGGTCGGCGCAAGGGTGACAGGAGTCGCTCCTCCCGTCGCCACGGGTCGTGGCGGTTCGGACCGATCCATCGTGCGAGCCCGGAGCGCGGCGAACGTCCGGTTGCCGGGTGGAAGCACCCTGGTTAGGTTGCTGCGGAGCCGCCGCCGACGATCAAAGGGGGGCCGGATGATACAGAACCCGCCGCAAGGGTACGGGAGAGTCACCCCGTACCTGCTGTACGAGGACACCGACGCCATGCTCGAGTGGCTCAACGAGGCCTTCGGGTTCACCGAGTCGGTCCGCATGCGCGACGAGAACGGCAGGACCAACCACGCCGAGGTCAAGACCGGGGACGCGGTGATCATGATGGGGAGCCCCGGGACCGGATATCGCAACCCCAAAAACCTCGGCGGCGTGACGCAGCTGACCTACGTCTACGTCGACGACCTCGAGGCCCACTACGAGGTCGCCAAGCGGGCGGGGGCCCGCATCCTGCGCGAGCCCGAGGACCAGTTCTACGGCGACCGCACCTACGCGGCCGAGGACCCGGAGGGCCATCAGTGGCATTTCGCCCAGCACGTGCGTGACGTTCCCGCCGAAGAGATGCCCTGAAGCCATCGCCGCTCGACGGCCCACGCTCACTGCTGGCGGACCCGACGGATCGCCTTGCGGGTCCTGGTGGGGGCCGAGGGGGTCCGCTATCGTTCGACGGACAAGCTCGCCGGGAAGCTGCAGCCGGGTATCGCCCACCGACGGAGGCAAGGATGCCGGACGCCGAGATGATCAAGCCCTACGTGGAGCAGAAGATCGGCGAGATGCTCGGACGGGATCGGCTCGACTACGACGAGGACGGCGACATCCCGATCCGCCATGGCAGCTCGGTCTCGTTCGTGCGACTGTTCGATGGCCCGGCAGGGCCCATCCTGCGCGTGTTCTCTCCCTTGCTGGGCGAGCTCAAGGTCTCCCGCAAGCTCCTCGCCCGCGTGAACGAGCTCAACGCCGGTTCCACGCTGCTCCGCTTCTTCTTCGCCCAAGGCACGATCTTCTGTGTCGTGGACCTGCCCGCCCAGGATCTGCAGCCCGGCGAGCTCCAACAGGCGGTTAGCGCGGTGGCGGGGACGGCCGACCGGCTCGACGACCTCCTCAAGGATGACTTCGGCGGGCGCCGCATGATCGAGGAGGACGATGCGGTGAAGCCGGGCCATGGAGCCTACCTCTGAGCCGCCGCCCAGTCGTTAGGCGGGATGCAGGGAGCCTCGGCCTCCGCAGCCCGGGGGCGATGCCTCGGCACCGATACCCGCTGCCCCCAAGGGATCCCTCACCGCGCGCCGGCTGGGGCCGCGCCGCGCACTCGGCCGGAGGCTATTAGAGTCGGCTGATGGGCCGGACCATACCTACCCGCGACGCAGGACCCAACCGAAGGGAGGCTACGTGGCCCGCAAGACCGTCGCCGACCTCGTTGCCGAAGCCAGGCAGCAGGTGGAGAACCTGACCCCGGCCGAGGTCGCGGCCGAGCTCGAGCGCGGCGACGCGATCGTCGTCGACATCAGGGAGCCCGAAGAGATACGGCAGCAGGGCATGATCCCCGGAGCGATCCATGCCCCCCGGGGCATGCTCGAGTTCTACGCCGATCCTTCGACGCCGTATCACCGCGACGACCTCGATCCCGAGCGCCGCACGATCCTCTACTGCGCCGGTGGGGGCCGTTCGGCGCTCGCCGCCCGTACCCTCGCCGAGCTCGGCTACGGCAACGTCGCCCATCTTGACGGCGGGTTCCAGGCATGGACCGCCGAAGGCCGCCCGATCGAGCCTCCGGCCTGACCCTCTAGCCTCGATCGCGAACCTGGCGTTCGCCCGACCGGATCGACCTAGAGGTCTCGGCGTCGCGCGCCCGGTTTCCGAGCCGTCGGCTCTCGGTCGGCACGATCGACCCCTCGGAGACGCGGATCACTCTTCGGAGAAGAAGACGTTCTTGATCTCCGTGTAGAGGTCCACTGCGTGAAGGCCCATCTCGCGGCCGATCCCGCTGCGCTTGTAGCCGCCGAAGGGCGCCTCGGTGTGCACGCTGTGGCTCGAGTTCACCGAGATGTTGCCGGTGCGCATGGCCCGGGCGACCCTGATCGCACGCCCGAGGTCACGGGTCCACACCGAGCCCGAGAGCCCATAGGGCACGTCGTTGGCCAGTCGCACGGCGTCCTCTTCGTCGCCGAAGGGGATCACGCACGCTACCGGCCCGAAGATCTCCTCCTGGGCCACGCGCCACGAGTTGTCGACATCGGCCAGCAGAGTGGGCCGCAGGTAGAAGCCGTGTTCGCCTCCGGGGACCTCCGGCACGTCACCGCCCTCGACCGTCCGGGCCCCCTCGTTGCGAGCGACCTCGAGGTAGTCGAGGGCCCGCCGGCGCTGGGCATCGGAGATGAGCGGGCCGATGTCGGTGCCTTCGTCGAGCGGCCGGCCTACCCGGAGCTCGCTCGCACACTTGGCCAGCTGTTGCACGAAGTCGTCGTAGATCGGTCGTTGCACGAGGATGCGCGACCGGGCGCAGCAGTCCTGGCCGCAGTTGGCGAAGGCCGCGGCCACCGATCCCCGGGCCGCGGCGTCGAGGTCCGCGTCGGCGAAGACGATGCCCGCGGACTTCCCTCCCAGCTCGAGCGAGACGCGCGTGATGTTGCTCGCGGCCGTGGCCATCACCTGCGCTCCCACTTCGGTCGAGCCGGTGAAGGACACCTTGGCGACGCGCGGGTCGGCTACCAGCGCAGCCCCGGTGCTTCCACCGGGGCCGGGCAGGATGGACAGGGCATCTCCCGGGACGCCTGCTTCGATCAGCACCTCGCCGAGGCGCAGCACCGACAGGGGCGCGTAGCTGGCCGGCTTGACGACAACTGTGTTGCCGCACGCGAGGGCCGGCGCCACCTTCCAGGACGCGATGACCATCGGGAAGTTCCACGGCGTGATCGCCGCACACACGCCCACGGGCTCGCGCAGCGTGACATCCAGTCCGGGATCCTGTACCGGCACCGTCTCCCCGACGATCTTGTTCGCCGCTCCGCCCCAGTACTCGAGCACCTCGGCGACGAGCGCGATCTCGCCCCTGGCGTCGCGGATCGGCTTGCCGGCGCCGCGTGCCTCGAGCACCGCTAGATCCTCGAGTTGCCCTCGAACGAGCTCGGCGGCCCGCAAAAGCACCCTGCCGCGTTCGGTGGCCGAGAGACGCGGCCATCGACCCTCCTCGAAGGCTCGCGCAGCCAGCGACACGCCGAGGCCGACATCCTCGGGTCCTGCCTCGGCGACCTCTGCCATCACCGCGCCGGTGCCGGGCTCCACCACCTCGAAGGTGCGGCCGGTCGCGGACCCACGGCGGGCGCCGCCGAGCAGCAGCTGCGCGGTCGTGGTCATGCCGGAGTGACGTAGGCGGCCGTGATACCCCCATCCACCACCAGGGCTGCACCGGTCATGAAAGACGATTCATCGCTGGCGAGGAAGAGAGCAGCGCGGGCGATCTCCTCCGCGGTGCCGAAGCGACCCATAGGGATGTGAACCAAACGGCGATTGCGGCGCTCCTCGTCGGCGAGCAGCTCGGCCATCAGCGGGGTCTCGATCGGCCCGGGGCACAGCGAGTTGGCACGGATACCTCTGCGGGCGAATTCGACGGCGATCTCCCGCGTCAAGGCCAGTACCCCGCCCTTGGAGGCGGTGTAGGCGATCTGGGGCGTGGCCGCCCCCATCAGGGCCACGAACGATGCAGTGTTCACGATGCTCCCGCCTCCGGACGCCAGCATCGCCCGGATGCCGTGCTTGCATCCGAGGAACACCCCCTTGAGGTTGACGTCGATCGTGCGCTCGAAGACGTCCTCGGGTGTATCCAGCACCGAGGCATCGGCCTCGGTCATCACTCCCGCGTTGTTAAACAGCACATCGAGAGCCCCGAAGCGCCGCACCGTCGCCTCGACCATCGCCGCGGCATCGTGGTCGACCGACACGTCGGCATGGACATAGAAGGCCTCGCCGCCGTGTTCCCGGATCTCCTTCTCTGCGGTCGCGCCCGCCTCGTCGTCGATATCGGCGAGAGCCACCCCGGCCCCCTCGGACGCAAACAACTCGGCCGCCACCCGCCCGATCCCTCCCGCTGCACCGGTGATGAGCGCGACCTTGCCGTCGAGCCGTCCCATATCAGCCCCCTCACCCCCGCTCGAAGTAGCGGGCCAGCTCCCAGTCGGTGACACACTCGTTGTCGAAGATGCGTTGCTCCTGCAGGGCGGTGTTGAGCAGGTGCTCGAACACGAAATCCCCGAATGCCTTGCGCGCCACCTCACTGGCCCGCAAGGCTTCTATCGCCTCGTGTAGCGAGGTCGGCACGCGCGGCGCGTCCTTCGCCTCGTAAGCATTACCGCGGTACATCTCGGGGGGTTGCAGCCCGTGCTCGATGCCGTGCAACCCCCCGGCGATCGTGGCCGCGAAGGCGAGGTAGGGGTTGGCGTCGGCCCCCGGGATACGGTTCTCGACGCGCAGGCTGGAGCCGTGTCCGACGACGCGGAAACCGCAGGTCCGGTTGTCGTGACCCCAGACGATGGCGGTAGGAGCCCAGGATCCGAGCTGGTAGCGCTTGTAGGAGTTGACGAAGGGAGCGAAGAACCATGCCAGCTCGCGTGCCGTCTCGAGCAAACCGGCCAGGAACGCGCGGCCTGTATCCGAGAGGCGGTGGTGATCGGCATCGTCGGCCATCAGCGGGGCTTCCCCCGCCGCATCCCACAGCGAGGAGTGCAGGTGGAAGGAGGAGCCCGCCTCCGCCATCGACCACTTCGCCATGAAGCTGAGCGCGCGATCGTTGAGCGCGGCGATCTCCTTAGCGCCGTTCTTGTAGATCGAGTGCCGGTCGGCCATCTCCAAGGCATCTGCGTAGCGCAGGTTTATCTCGTGCTGGCCGTGGCCGAACTCGCCCTTGGAGAACTCGACGGGGACTCCGGCAGCATCCATGCCGTTACGGATCTGGCGTATCAGGTACTCGTCCTTGGTCGTCTGCAGGATGTGGTAGTCGATGATGTAATCCGAGTGCGGGGAGAGCTCTCTATAGCCCTTGCGGGCCGCGTCCTCGTAGGAGTCACGGAAGAGGTAGAACTCGAGCTCCGAGCCGCATGCGACGCTGTAGCCGGCCAGGCGCGCCCTTTCGACCTGGCGCTTCAGTATCTGGCGCGGCGACACCTCGACCGGCTCACCGGTCTCCTCATCGAAAATGTCGCAGATGACGAGAGCGGTCCTCTCGAGCCACGGCACCAAACGCAAGGTCGCCGGGTCCGGCACCGCGCGGAAGTCCCCGTAGCCGATATCCCAGTTGGCGTAGCGATAGCCGGGCAGAGGCTCCATCTCCATGTCCGCTGCCAGCAGGTAGTTGCACGCATGTACCCCTTCCCCGCCGAGCACGTCATCGAGGAAGAAGCGGCCGGTCACGCGCTTGCCCATGAACCGCCCCTGCAGGTCCGGGAACACCGTGAGCACGGTGTCTACCTCGCCACGGCGCACGAGGTCCTCCAGCGCGTCGAGCCCCAGCACACCCGGGGGACGAGCTTCGCTCACCCGATGCCCCCCGCCTCGAGCTCACGTTCGATCGCCGCCAGCTCCTCTGGTGTCCCCTGGACCTTCGGACCCCGGAACCACTTACGAGCGGACAACAGGTACCAGCCGCCGGCGCCGAACAGCACGACCGCCGTCGTGACCGACGCGTAGTTGAACGTGGTCAGCGTCACCGGCGACACCTGGGGCAGGGTGAACAACACGCAGATGAAAGCGACCCACACCACCGCGATCCAGCCGATGATCCCGCTCCAGCGCCCGAGGTGCCACGGTCCCCGCTCGAACGCGCCTCCCTTCAGGCGCCGGAGCAGCACGGGGATCGCGTAGGCGATGTAGAGCCCGATCACCGCGATCGACGTCACCGCGGCATAGGCCGTGGGGCTCCACAGGTAGGGCACGCCGAGGATGAACGCGGCCACCGTCGCCAGCCAGATCGAGTTGGTCGGGGTCCTGGTGCGCTTGTTGATCCGATGCCACAGGCGCGACCCCGGCAACGCCCCGTCGCGGCTGAACGCATAGATCATGCGCGAGTTGGCCGTCACCGAGCTCATCCCACAGTAGAACTGCGCTCCGACGACGATGAAAAGCAGGAACTCGCCGATGTGGCGGCTCGTCGCCCGGATGAAGATATCCACCGGAGGGACGCCGGACAGCCCGGCTGCAAGATCCTCGCTGTACTGGCTCGGGACGATCGCATGGGTGACACCGATCAAAAGGATCCATCCCGCGAACAGCGACACCACTATGGACATCACGATGCCCCATGCGCTGGCGGTGGACGCGTAGCGGGTCTCCTCGCTCATATGCGCAGATGCATCGTAGCCGGTGAAGGTGTACTGGGCGAGCAGGAGCCCGATCAAGAAGACGTAAATGGATGCTCCGGGGAAGCCGAACCCCGTCCTGTTGACGAAGTGGGTGAAGGTCCATCCCCACGGGGCATGTTGCTCGGGCAGAAAGAAAAGCACGCCGAAGATCACCAACACACCCACGATGTGCCACCACACCGAGAGGTCGTTCAGGAACGCCACGAGACGAACGCCGAAGGTGTTGAGCGATCCGTGGAGGAAGAGCACGACCCCGTAGACCAGAACGATGTAGCCCGGGTCTGTGGGGTAGTTGAAAAGCACGTGAAGCAAGGCGTCGGCGAAGAACGCGAGGCCGAAATCGATCCCCGCGGTGACGCCCACCTGACCCATGAGGTTGAACCAGCCGGTCATCCAGCTCCATGCCGGGGCGCTATCACCGGGAGCCAGCTTGGCCGCCCAGTAATAGAGCCCACCGGCCGTCGGATAACTGGACGCGACCTCGGCCATGGCCAGACCTACGAGCGTCACGAAGATGCCGACCACCGGCCACCCGACGTTCATGATCAGGGGCCCGCCGGTGGCCATGCCGTAGCCGTAGAGCGTCAGGCAGCCGGACAGGATGGAGATGATCGTGAACGACACCGCGAAGTTCGAGAAGCCCCCCATGCTGCGCAGGAGCTCCTGCGCGTAGCCGAGCTCGTGCAGCCGCTCGACGTCGGACCTCACGTCCGGCGCTTGCTGCGGCCCCCCGGACCGCGGGACCTTGACGGCCATGCGCCCCCCTTCCCCCAGGCGTGGACGGCAATGGACTAACAGCAGTCCTTATGCCTTTGTAGCCGAGCCCCCTGCAGGTGTCAAGAGCGGAACCAGGAGCCTGCGGGGCCGTCTCTCGGAGCCCGCCGGTTCACCCGAGGAAGCCCCGCAGCAACGCGGCCGTGCCCTCGAGGTGCTCTTCCATCGTGCGGCGGGCCTCATCCGGATCGCCGGCGAGGATCGCCTCGACTATCGCCCGATGCTGAGCGTTGGCGTGCTCGATGTTCGGCGGCAGCAGGGGGATCGCGTCGAGCAGCTCGTTGATCCGCGCCCGTACGTCGGCCACGGCGGCCAGCAGCGACGGCGAACCAACGAGCTCGGCGATCGTCAGATGCAGCCACGAATCCGCCTGCCGGTAAGCGGCGAGGTCGGCGGTCTCGGTGCGCCGCAGCCGGTCGCACAGGGCCGCCCGAGCCCGGGGGCCGAGATCGCGTGCCGCCGCAAGGGCGGCGGCACCGGGTTCGAGCGCGCTGCGCAGGGTAAGCACGTCCGACAGAGCGGCGGCGAGGTCGGACGGGATCCGCTTGTGGCGGGGCTGGGCCTCGGGCCTGTAAACGACGAAGGTGCCGCCATAGCGACCGCGACGTGATTCGACGAAACCCGCTTCCTGAAGGGCACGCAGTGCTCCCCGTACCGTCACCCGGCTCACTCCCAGGCGGTGGGCGAGATCGCGCTCGGTGGGAAGACGTTCGCCCTGTGGGACGATGCCGAGCTTGATTGCCTGCAGCAAGCGCTCGACCGCCTCCTCGTAGACGTTGCCCCCACGAACGGGGCGCAGCACCGCGTCGACGACCATGCCCCCGGGGATCGGTTCGGCACGGGCGGGCGCGTCACGGGCTTCGCCGCCGCCGGAGCTACCGCGGCGTGGCGGACGGCGGGCAGCTGTGCGCCTGCGGCTCTGGCCCATGGTGTGCACGAGCCTACGGCCGCACCCTCGCAGGCGCATGGTCCGCACCGAGCCGGCGCACCGCGTCGTAACACATCACCGCTCCCGCCGCCTCGGCCGCGGTGCAGGTCAACCCGTGGTGCGGACCTCGAGGGCGCGATGATCCGCCGTACCGGCATGTACCAGCACCTCCGGCCCCCGGTGGGTGGGCACCACCCGGTAGGCGGCCGGGGAGCCGTCGAGGGTCACCGTGGACACGCGTTCGCCCCGGCGGATCACGCAACCGATCGTGAGCCGGGCCCCGCTGCGATCGTC
>CADDZG010000050.1 GCA_902812355.1 Actinomycetota bacterium
ATGTCGGCCTCGCCAAGCGCGGCGATGTCGGCCGCCAGCCGGGTCGTCGTATCGCGGCGCGCCGCATCGAGGGCGCGGCGCGCCGCGTCGGCGACACCCTCGGGATCGAGGCGTGAGGTCTCGGCCGTGGCGCTGCGGCCCCCGGCCACGACGCGCACGGTGACGGTGACCGACCGCCACGACGTGTTCTGGATCACCTCCGAATCGGCGATGCGGGTGAGTCCCTGGTGCGACCCCGTCACGAGCACCTCGACGCCGTCGGCCCCGGCGAGCTCGAGCGCGGCATGGGCCGCGTCGCGTGCCTGTGCGGGTTCGAGGGGAAGGCTCACACGCGCGTCCTTACGAGCGCCCCGTCCCGGTACGAACCGCGCGGAAACGGGCCGGTGCGGTGCCGTGGCCGACCCGCATCGACTGCCCGGGTTGGCCCTTCCCGCAGTTGGGAGTGCCCTGCATCACCCACTCCTGCTCGCCGGCGACGCCATCGCACGACCGCCAGAGGTCGGTGGTGATCCCGGTGTAGCGAGGGTTGCGGTACATGCGCGTGAGCCGTCCGCGCTGTATCGCCCACGCAATCTCGCACCCGAACTGGAAGTTCTTGCGCATGTCGTCGATCGACCACGAGCGGTTGGTCGCCATGTAGATCCCGTCGTCGACGTCGGACAGCAGGTCCTCGAGCGAACCCGCCCCGGGCAGCAGGTTGATGTTGGTCATCCGTATGAGCGGCAGGTTGGCCCATCCTTGGGCGCGCATCGCGCCGGACGAGCGCTGCATCCCGGCCGCGGCCGCCGTCTCGCGCGAGGTCAGGGCACCGCTCACCACCCCTGCGGTGATCAGGGGCACCCGCTGGGCCTCGACGCCCTCGTCGTCGTAGCCGAAGGTGCCGAGGCCGCCCGGAGCGGTGGCATCGGCCACGATGTTGACGTGCTCGGAGCCGTAACGCAGGTGTCCGATGTCGGCGGGCGAGACGAACGAGGTCCCGGCGAAGGCCGCCTCCATGCCGAGGATGCGGTCCATCTCCAGCGCATGACCGACCGACTCGTGGACCTGCAGCATCACCTGGTTGGCGTCGAGCACGACGGTGGTCGTGGTGCTCGGGCAGTCGGGCGCCGACAGAAGGGCAACCGCCTCGTCGGCGACGCGCGGCGCCGCCCCGGCGAGATCGAGGCCCTTCACCACCTCCCATCCTCCCGAGGCGAAGTGGCCGCGGAACGAGCCGGGGTAGGACCGCCGCTGCGCGCCGTCCTCGCCGACCGCCACCGCCTCGATCCCCGCGGCCGTGTGCACGATCGTCTGATCGATCCGTGCCCCCTCGCCGGATAGGAACAACGTGCGCCGGCGCAGCAGGTCGACGTAGCCGCGCGCGGCGCGGATCCCGGGGAGCGCCGCCATCGGCACGGTCGCCTCCAACAGCGTCGAGATCCTCTCCTCGAGCGGGACCGAGAACGGGTCGATCTCTACCGGGGTGGCCCACGTCGCCCGGTGCGCAGGCTCGTCCACGAGCTCGACCGGGCGGGCACGCACCCGGGCCGAGGCTCGGGCGATGTCGACCGCTGCGCGCCCGATCCGGTGCGCCTCGTGCCTGTCGAGACGCGACGACGCCGCGTACCCCCAGGCCCCGTCGACGAGGACGCGCACCCCGAACCCGACCGAGGTGGCGCTCGTGCAGTCCTCGAGCTCCTCGCCGTCCACCGACAGGGTCGACGACTGCGACCCGACGCCGCGGACGTCGGCGTACGCGGCGTCGGACGCCGCGTCCAGAGCCGCCAGCAGGATGTCCTCCATCGCCGCCACGTTAGCGCCGCGCCCGGGGGCGCGTCGTCAGGCGAGGTTGGCCGAGCGCGGGTAGGCGACCTCGGGATCGGTGAGGACGTTTACCAGGTAGGGCTCCCCCGCGTCGAACGCGCGCCGCAACGCCGGGCCGATACCGTCCGGCTCGGACACGGTCTCGCCACGTCCTCCGAACGCCTCCATCAGCAGCTCGTAGCGCAACCCGGGCTGGAGATCGGCGGCGACGTCGAACCCGTAGAGGCCTCTCATTGGATGCTTCTCGAGCCCCCAGATCCCGTTGTTGCCGACCACGGCCACGACCGGGAGGCGGTGGCGCACGAAGGTCTCGAGCTCGGTGGCCGAGAAGCCCAACGCACCGTCGCCCAGCAGCATCACGACGCGGCGCTGCGGATGGGCGAGGCACGCCGCGAGCGCGTAGCCGGGCCCCGCGCCGAGGCAGCCGAAGGGGCCGGGGTCGAGCCAGCATCCCGGCTCGTAGGACGGGAGCACGCGCCCGGCGAAGGACACGAAGTCGCCCCCGTCACCGACGATCACCGCATCGCGCTCCAGCACCTTCATCAGCTCGCCGTAGACGCGCAGGGGATGGATCGGCGTGGCATCGGACCCAAGGCCCGCAGCGTCGGCCCCCCGCTTGCGCTCCTCGCCCTCACGCAGGACCTCGAGCCACCGCTTGGTGTCGGCAGGTTTCTCGAGGGCGTCGGCGAGGGCCTGGAGCGTGACGCCGAGGGGGGCGCCGATCGCGCCGTAGAGCTCGACGTGGGTGGCGATCAGCTCGGGTGCGGACTCGAGGTGCACGACCTTGGTGCCGGGCCCGAAGTCACCGAAGTTGAGCCTGAAATCGAGCGGCGTGCCGGCGACGATCACGAGATCTGCGTCCTTCAAGGCCACGGAGCGGCTGCGGGCGAAGGCGAGGCGGTGGTCGGCGGGCAGGCAGCCTCGTCCCTGGCCGTTCATGAACACCGGCAGCTCGGCGCTCTCGGCGAGGTTGCGCAGAGCCTCCTCCCCGCGGTCGAGCCACACGTTGCCACCGGCCACCAGGACCGGCCGCCGCGCACTCTCGATCGCTTCGGCGAGCCTGCCGACCTCGTCCTCGTCGGGCTCGACGGTGGCCGGCTCCGGCGCGGTCACGTCCGCGACCTCCGCCTGGTTGAAGAGGACGTCGAGGGGGAAGTCGAGGAACCGGGGGCCGCGCGGCGGGGTGTCGGCTGCGGCCGCGGCGGTAACGACGCTTCCGGCGATCGCCGCGGTGTCGGAGACGGTGCGTGCCGCTGCCACCGGATCGACGAAGGGGACGTGGTCGATCTCCTGCAAGGATCCCTGCCCCCAGCGGAACATCGGCGCTCTCCCCGCGAGCACCAGCAACGGGGCGCGGTTGAAGCGCGCCTGGGCCATGGCGCTCATTGCGTTGGTCACTCCCGGTCCGGCCGTGACCGCAGCGACGCCGACCGACCGCGTGAGCCGCGCCCATCCCTCCGCCGCATAGGCCGCGCTCTGCTCGTGACGCACGTCGACCACGCCTATGTCGTGATCGCGGCAACCGGCGAGGATGGGGAAGATGTGACCGCCGGTCAGCGTGAAGAGATGACGTACCCCGAGGCTCCGCAGCGCCCGCGCGACCGCGTGCCCCCCCTGTTCGACCTCCGACATGCCTAGCACCCTACCCCGAGCCCGGGTCCCCGCCCCTGGGCCGGCGAGGCTCAGTCCACCACCCAGGTGTCCCCCGAGTTGAGCAGGGCTTCGAGATCACCGGGGCCCTGGCGGGCCGCCGCGTCCCGCAGCTGCTCCTCCATCGCCTCGCCATAGACCGGGCGCTGCACGTCGCGGAAAACCCCAAGCGGCGTCGGAGACGTCGGCCCGTCGGACAGCCGTGACAGGGCGAAGGCGAGCCCGGGGTCGTCACGGTGCTCGTCGTGCACCAGCAGGGCCTCCTCGCCGACCTCGTCGACGTCGACGATCTCGAGCTTCGCGAGCCCGGTGGCTCGCACCCCCTTGGAGCCGCCGGGCCCGAAGCGGATCGGCTTCCCGTGTTCGAGGTAGATGCGGTTGGCGCTGCGTCCCTCCTTGGAGGTGAGAGCGAGGAAGGCGCCGTCGTTGAAGATGTTGCAGTTCTGGTAGATCTCCACGAACGACGCTCCCCGATGGGCCGCCGCCCGGCGCAGCACCTCCGGCAGGTGCTTGCGGTCGACGTCGATCGTGCGGGCGACGAAGGTCGCCTCGGCGGCAAGCGCCAGCGACACGGGGTTGAACGGCTGCTCGAGGCTCCCGAACGGGGTCGACTTGGTCACCTTGCCGCGCTCGGAGGTCGGCGAGTACTGGCCCTTGGTCAGCCCGTAGATCTGGTTGTTGAACAACAGGATCGTGAGGTTGACGTTGCGGCGCAGCGCATGGATCAGATGGTTGCCGCCGATCGACAGCCCGTCGCCGTCACCGGTGATCACCCAGACGTTGAGATCGGGACGCGTCGTGGCGATGCCGGTCGCGATCGCGGGGGCGCGCCCGTGTATCCCGTGCACCCCGTAGGTGTTCATGTAGTAGGGGAAACGCGACGAGCAGCCTATTCCCGACATGAACACGAAACGCTCGCGCGGGATGCCGAGCTCGGGCAGCACGCTCTGCACCGCAGCGAGGATCGCGTAGTCGCCGCAGCCGGGGCACCACCGCACCTCCTGGTCGGTGACGAGATCGCCGCGCGTGAGGCCGGCGGCGCCGCCACCGGGCTCCGTGATGCCGCGCTCCCGCGTCGACACCTGCTCAGCGGCCATCCATGACCTCCACGATCCTCTCTTCGAGCTCGGACGCCCTGAAGGGCCGGCCGGCGACCTTGGTTATCGACACGGTGTCGATCAGGAACTCGGCCCGTACGAGGCGTGCGAGCTGGCCCATGTTCATCTCGGGTACGACCACGCGCGGGAAGCGCCGCAGCACCTCGCCGGTGTTGCGCGGGAAGGGGTTGAGGTGCTTGAGGTGGGCGTGCGCGATGCGGTAACCGCGCTGCCGCAGGCGGCGCATCGCCGCACCGATCGGTCCATAGGACGACCCCCACCCGAGCACCAGGACGTCGGCATCGTCGTCACCGCGCCATTCCAGAGGCTCGATGTCCTCGGCAATCGCCCGTACCCGGGCGTGGCGCATCAGCGTCATGTGCTGGTGGTTGTCGGGGTCGTAGGAGATGTTGCCCGTACCGTCGGCCTTCTCCAGGCCTCCGATCCTGTGCTCCAGACCCGGGGTGCCCGGCACCGCCCACGGCCGCGCCAGGGTGATCTCGTCCCGCAGGTAGGGCAGAAAGGCGTCTCCGGCATTGGGGCGTGATGCGAAGCGCACCCCGATGTCGGGCAGCTTGTCCAGCGACGGAATGCGCCACGGTTCGGCCGAGTTGGCGAGGTACGCGTCGGACAGCAGGATCACGGGCGTCATGAAACGCACCGCGATCCGGACCGCCTCGAGCGCGGCCCAGAAGCACGACGACGGCGAGTAGGGGGCGACGATCGGCACCGGGAGCTCGCCGTGACGGCCGAACATCGCGTGCAGGAGGTCGGCCTGCTCGGTCTTGGTCGGCATGCCGGTGGACGGCCCAGCGCGCTGGATGTCGATCACCACGAGCGGGAGCTCGAGCGTGCCGGCCAAACCGATCGTCTCGGATTTGAGATCGAGCCCCGGCCCCGACGTGGTGGTGACGCCGATGTGGCCGGCGAACGCGGCCCCCAGGGCCATGCCGACGGCGGCGATCTCGTCCTCGGCCTGCACGGTGCGTACGCCGAAGTTCTTGTGGCGCGACAGCTCGTGGAGGATGTCGGACGCAGGGGTGATCGGATAGCTGCCGAGGAACAGCGGCAGCTTGGCCTGGGTGCTGGCGGCAATGAGCCCGTAAGCGAGGGCCTGGTTTCCGGTGATGCGGCGATAACGGCCGGGAGCGAGCGTCGCCGGAGGCACCTCGAAGGCGGCCAGCTCCGCGGTCTCGCCGAAGGCGTGCCCGGCCTTGAAGGCGAGCAGGTTCGCCTGCATGATGGCCGGCCTCGTCGCGAACTTCCGCTCGATCCATCGCAGGCTCGGCTCGACCGGGCGCCCGTACATCCACGACAACAGCCCGAGGGCGAACATGTTCTTGGACCGTTCGGCGTCCTTGCGCCCGATGCCGGTCTCCTTGACCGCCTCCAGGGTCAGCGTCGTCATGGGGACGCCGACCACCTGATAGCCGTCGAGGCTGCCGTCCTCCAGGGGGTTGGACGCGTATCCGACCTTGTCGAGCGAGCGCTCGTCGAAGGCATCCGTGTTGACGATCAGCAGACCGCCCCGCGCGACGTCACCGAGGTGTCCGCGCAGGGCCGCCGGGTTCATCGCCACGAGCACATTGGGCTCGTCGCCTGGGGTCAATATGTCGAAGTCGGCGAGGTGAATCTGGAAAGCGGAGACCCCGGCGATCGTCCCTGCCGGAGCGCGGATCTCGGCCGGGAAGTCGGGCATCGTGGCGAGGTCGTTGCCGAACAGAGCCGAGGCGCTGGTGAAGCGGTCGCCGGCGAGCTGCATCCCGTCGCCCGAGTCACCCGCGAACCGGATCACGACCCTGTCCAGGGCCGTCCGCCGTTGGGTGGGAGCGGTGGTGGTCATGGCTCCATCCTCATCTGCACCGGTGTCCATCGTGCGCGTTCGCTCCGCGGTCGCCGGCCGCCCGGGCCCGGCCTCGAAGCTGTGGGCTCGGTAGCCACCATCGCGCACGGACCCCGGCAGACGGCGGTTCCGTGGCCCCTCGCCACGGCGCGACCCTGTGCGGGGCCTCGACTAACCAGGGTAATCCCTGCGTCGGTCGTGGATGAACAGTCGTGCGGCCGAGACGTCGCGGCTGCGTACACGAACGGTGCGGCCCCGCCGGGTCAGCAGCACGACCTCGACTTCACCGTCGCCGACGTCGGTCACGGCCTGGACCACGCCGGCGGCCTCGGACTCCGCGTACTCGGGGTCGTCGTGGAGCCGGAACCTCACGCTTGCCCTGGCCCCCAGGGCCCGGCGCCAGTCCTCGGGCGTAGGCGACTCAGACCTGGGCACCCCGCTCATCGGACGGCGCGAACGGGCTCTCCATCGCTCCGCCGGAGGCCTCGGGGTGCTCCTCGAAGAAGCGGGCGTTGATCTCGATGAAGTGCTGCCACTCCGCAGGGACGCTCTCGGCCGGGAAGATCGCGTCCACGGGGCACGCGGGCAGACAGGCATCGCAGTCCACGCACTCCTCGGGGTGGATGTAGAGCTGCTCCTCGCCCTCATAGATGCAGTCCACGGGGCACTCGTCCACGCAGGAGCGGTCCTTTATCCCGATGCACGGCTCTGCGATGACGTAGGCCATGAGCGCTCGTTCCTCCTACGGTTCCAAGCGGGGGGATGGGCTCATGATACCCCCGCACGAGCCCACGATGGGGCAGCTCGTCACGGTGCCCCCCGGTCGGCGACGCTCCGCAGGAGGTCGTACAGCCCGGCGCGCCGGGCTGCGGCGGCCGTGAGCTCGGGGGACACCGCGCTGAAGACGTCCACGAGGCGGCCCAGCGGCGGGGCCACTATCACCTCTGCCCGGTTGCGCAAGATCGCGTCCACCGTGGCGGCGGCCACCTGCTCGCCGGACACCACGCCGGCGAGGGGAGGCGGCTCGCGATTGGCACCCCACACGGCATACATGCCGGTGGACACGAAAGTAGGGCAGACGACCGATACCCCGATCCCGTGGGGCCTGAGCTCCTCCCGCAGCGACCACGAGAAGCCGACCAGGGCATGCTTGGTCGAGGAGTAGACGGTGTTGTAGGGCATCGCCGTCTTGCCCGCCGCCGAGGACATGTTGACGATGTGACCGGCGCTGCGGGACAGCATGTCGGGCAGCACGAAGCGCGTGAGGACCTGGGGCGCGACCACGTTGGTGCGGATCACGGTCTCGATCGCCTGCGGATCCATCGCTGCGAAGTGGCCGATGCGCTCGATGCCCGCGTTGTTGACCAACAACCCGATCGGTCCGAGCTCCGCCCGGGCCCGCTCCACCAGCGCTTCGAGCTCGCCGGTCCGGGTGACGTCGGTCGGCACTGCCACGGCGCGCACGCCCTTGGTGCGGACCCGCCGGGCGACGGCTTCGAGCTCGCCGGCCGAGCGGGCGGCGAGCGCGAGATCGACCCCGCATGCGGCGAGGTGATCGGCAAGGTGAACGCCTATCCCGCGAGACGCTCCGGTGAGGATCCCGACGGTCCCGTCCAGATCCACGTGCGTCCCGTCAGGCGGAGGCGGACAGGCGGGCGGCGGCGCTGCGATACTGCTTGCCGGCGTGGTAGCTCGAGCGCACCAGGGGGCCGGATTCGACCCACGCGAAGCCGAGCTCGCCCTCGCCGAAGGCCTTGTAGCGAGCGAACTCGTCGGGATGCACCCAGCGATCCACCGGCAGATGCCACGACGCGCTCGGCTGCAGGTACTGCCCGATCGTGAGCACGTCGCAACCGACCTCCCTGAGGTCGGCCATCGCCTCGTAGACCTCGTCTTCGGTCTCGCCCATGCCGACGATGATGTTGGACTTGGTCACCTGGTCGGCGCGCAGCTCCTTGGCCCACGCCAGCAGCCTGAGGCTGGCGTCGTAGCCGAAGCCCGGGCGGATCCTCGGATGGAGACGGCGCACGGTCTCGAGGTTGTGGGCGAGCACGTCGGGCCGGGCGGCGATCACCCTGGCTAGGGAGTCGCGCGGGTGTTCCCTGCGGCCCTTGAAATCGGGGATCAGAACCTCGATCCCGCACCCGGGCATCGCCGCGCGCACGGCCTCGATCGTCGCCGCCCAATGGGCCGATGCGGCGTCGGGCCGGTCGTCCCGGGCGACCCCGGTGATCACCGCGAAGCGCAGTCCCATGAGCCGCACCGCTTCGGCGATCTTCGCCGGCTCGTCGGGATCGAGCGGCTCGGGCCTGGCCGTCATGACGTCGCAGAAGGCGCAGCGCCGGGTGCAACGGTCGCCGCCGAGCAGGAAGGTCGCCTCGCGCGCCTCCCAGCACTCGTAGATGTTGGGGCACGCGGCCTCCTCGCACACCGTGTGCAGACCGCGTGTGCGCATGATGTCCTGCAGCTCGGTGAAGTTCTCGCCGCGCCGCACCCGGACCTTGAGCCACTCCGGCCGGCGCGCCGGACGGGCCGCGTCGGGCCCGGGCGCCTGGTGCAGCGGCAACCCCCGCCGCAGGTCGCGCTCGACCTCGTCGCGCGTGCGGATCTTGGGTATCAGGACCTCGGCCACCGCACCCAATCTATCCGCGGCGAGCCCGGTGATCGACCGCCCCGTGCGGCCGGAGCGCGGCTAGAACTCGGCCAGCTTACGCATCTCCTGCTCGAGGCGGTCGGCATCGGGCAGGAACCAATGCTCGAGCGGCGGCGAGAAGGGCATCGCCGGCACGTGGGGGCCGCCGATCCGCACGATCGGTCCGTCGAGCTCGAACAGGGCGTTCTCGGCGATCTGGGCGGCGACCTCTGCACCGACACCGAGGAAGCGGTTGTCCTCGTAGACGATCATCACCTTGGACGTCTTGCCGACGCTGCCGAGCACGGTGTCGATGTCCAGCGGGTAGATGCTGCGCAGGTCGATCACCTCGACGTCGATGTCCTCGGTAGCGAGGCGCTCGGCGGCCTCGAGGCTGTGCTGCAGCATGAGCCCGTAGGACACGACCGTGAGGTCCGAGCCGGGGCGCGCCACCTTCGCCTTGCCGAGCGGAGTGGTGTAGCGCTCGTCGGGGACCTCGCCCCGCACCAGGCGGTAGGTCTTCTTGTGCTCGAAGAACATCACGGGGTCGGGATCCTCGATGGCGGCGATCAGCATGCCCTTGACGTCGGCGGGATCCGAAGGCGCCACCACCTTGAGCCCGGGGACGTGAGCGAACAGCGCCTCTACCGATTGCGAGTGGTAGAGGGCTCCGTGCACCCCCCCGCCGTAAGGGGCCCGGATCACCAGCGGACAGCCGAAGTCGCCGTTGCTGCGGTAGCGCAAGCGGGCCGCCTCGGACACGATCTGGTTGAACGCCGGGAAGATGAAGTCGGCGAACTGGATCTCGGCCACCGGGCGCAGCCCGTCGACGGCCATGCCTATCGCCACCCCGGCGATCAGGCACTCGTCCAGCGGGGTGTCGATCACGCGCTCCGGCCCGAACTCGTCGAGGAACCCCATCGTCGCCCGGAACACTCCTCCGCGCGCCCCGACGTCCTCGCCGAGCACGACGATGCGGTCGTCGCGCGCCATCTCGTCGTGCAGGGTGTCGTGTACCGCCTGGACCACGTTCTTGACCGTCATCACGCGGCCCCCCCATCCTCGGCGAAGACGTGGCGCGCGGCGCTGTCGGGATCGGGGAAGTCCGCCTCCTGGGCCTCCGCCGCCTGGCGCGCTACTTCCTCCTTGGCCTCGGCCCGGGCTGCGGCGATGTCGTCCTCGGACAGGATCCCCGTCTCCACGAGGTAGCGCTCGAAGCGCGGTATCGGGTCGTTGCGCTTGGCCTGCTCGACCTCGGCGCGCGTCCGGTAGGTGCGGTCGTCGTCGTCGGAGGTGTGCGAGAAGAAGCGATAGGTGCGCAGCTCTATCAGGGTCGGCCCGTCGCCGGCGCGCGCCCGGTCCACCGCCTCCTTGGTGACCCTGAAGGTCTCGAGCACGTCGTTGCCGTCGGCCTCGACGCCGGGGAAACCGTAGCCCTCGGCACGCTTGTAGACCCGGCCGGCAACCTGCTTGCTCTCGTGCACGCTGATCGCGTACTGGTTGTTCTCGCACACGAACACGAGCGGCAGCTTGTGGATCCCGGCGAAGTTCATGGCCCCGTGCCAGTCGCCCTCCGAGGTCCCACCTTCGCCGAACCACGTTCCCACCACCGCGTCCTCCTTCTTGTACCGCTTGGCGTAGGCGATACCCGCGGCGTGCAACACCTGCGTGGCTATGGGGGACGAGCCGCTGATGATGTTGAGACGCCGGGAACCCCAGTGGGCCGGCATCTGACGGCCACCCGAGGAAGGGTCCTCGGCCTTGCCGAAGAGCCCAAGGAAGACGTCACGCGGGGTGAAACCGAGCGCGAGCACCAGGGCCATGTCCCGGTAGTAGGGGCAGAAGACGTCCTTGCCCGCCTCGAACGCCCACGCCGACCCGACCTGGGCGGCCTCGTGGCCCGATACCGGCACCACGAAGGGGGCCTTGCCCTGACGGTTGAACGCCCACTGGCGCTCGTCGCAGAAGCGCGCCAGCAGCATCGTGCGGTGCATCGAGACCAGGTCCTCACGCTTCAGGCCCAGCTCGGAGTGGCGGTCGGTGCCGCCGGACCTCTTTTTGGCCATGTCGACGCTCTCCTCCTCGAGATCGTCTGCCTCATCCGGCCCCGACGGCACCCGGCGGTGCCGGCAGCAGAGCCTCGGGTCGCTCCCAGCTGAGGCTCCGGTCGAAGACCTCTGCCAGGTATCCTGCGCACAGCCTAGCGACCGCGTCCAGGGCGTGTGCGGAACCAGTCTGGGCGAGGATCGACGTCACCCCCCGGTCGGCTATCCCGCAAGGGACGATCCCGCCGAACATCCCGAGGTCCGTGGTGACGTTGAGGGCGAAGCCGTGCATCGTCACGCCGCGCGTCACCTTGACCCCTATCGCCGCGAGCTTGTCGGTGCCGACCCACACCCCCGTGTGCTCGGGATCCCGATGCGCCCGCACCCCGAGATCGGCAACCGTCCGGATCAGAGCCTCCTCCAGACCTCGCAGGTAGCCGACCACGTCGTAGGGCTCGCCGAGGGCCATGATCGGGTACCCGACGAGCTGCCCGGGGCCGTGATAGGTCACCCGTCCGCCGCGATCGACGTCGTACACAGCGATCCCCCGCCGGGCGCATTCCTCGGGCGGCAAGACCATGTCCTCCGGCCGCGTGCGCCGGCCCTTGGTGTAGGTAGGTGGATGCTCGAGCAGCATGAGCGTGTCGACCCCACCGTGGCAGCGGCGCTCGAAGAGCTCGCGCTGGCGGTCCCACGCCACGTCGTAGGCGACCCGGCCGAGCCACGAAGCGACCAGCGGGGGCGGTGCGGCGGCGACGCCCGGTTCCACCGGCCCCCCTACAGGTACTGCCCCAGCTCCCGGGAGAAGTCGGTGGTCTCGATCCTCTCCTTGAGCCGGGCCAGGAAGCGCGCCGCCTCGGCGCCGTCGATCGCCCGGTGGTCCCAGGACATCGGCAGGAAGCCGACGCTACGGATCGCCAGGGAGTCGTCGTCGTTGACGACCACGGCCTTGTGGATCCGCTCGAAGGCGAGGATCGCCGTCTGGCCCCTCGGGATGATGGGGACCGACATCACCGAGCCGAAGGGGCCGGGGTTGGTGATCGTGAACGTCCCGCCGGCGAGGTCGTCGGGCGACAGCTTCTTCGCCCGCGCCCGGGTGACGACGTCGTTGATCGCCCGTGCGAGGCCCACGAGGTTGAGCTCGTCGGCATTGCGCACCACCGGCACGATCAACCCGCCACCCTCGAGGGCCACGGCGATGCCGAGGTTGACGTAGTGCTTGACGATGTTGCCCTCGTTGGCCTCGTCGAAGGTGGCGTTGACCACCGGCATCTCGAGCAACGTCTCGCACACCACTTTGCCGAGGAAAGCCATGTAGGTGAGGTTGAAGCCCTCGCGCTCACGGAAGCGACCCTTGGCCGCCTCGCGTACCCTCACGGCCTCGGTCCAGTCGACCTCGACCGCGTTCCACGCCCGGGCCGTCTCGCGTGCCGACGCGGCCATGTGCTCCGCGGTGCGGCGCCGGATGTTGCTCCACGGCACCAGCTCCTCGCGCTCGCCGGCCGCCGGTGCCTCTCGCCGGGGCTCCCGGGAGCGCGGCGACACCTCCAAGCGCGGCATCATCTCGCCGCTGG
>CADDZG010000051.1 GCA_902812355.1 Actinomycetota bacterium
GGCCTCGGGCTCCGCGGCGTAGCCGCCGGCGGCCCGGTAGGCCTCCTCGGCCTGCGCGAACGCGGCGATGCTGCGGGGGCCGGGGGCGTCCTCGAGGCGCCGTCGCTGCTGCTCCAGGCGGCGCGCGAGGTCGTCGAGATCGCGCCCGGAGAAGATGCGCTGCAGCGCCGGAAGGGACCCCTCGGGCCGCGGGGGGTCCTGAGGCAGGTAGGCGAGGGTGCCCGAGACGTCGACCCGCCCGCCGTCCGGTACCACCTCGCCGGCGAGGGCGCGCAACAGAGTGGTCTTGCCGGCGCCGTTGCGCCCGGCAAGGCCGACCCTCTCGCCGCGGGCGACGACCAGGTCGACCCCGGCGCACAGCACGCGCCCGGCGACGGACAGGGATAGAGAGGTTGCTCTGATCATGACGGGGAGCTCCGTTCTAGGAAGGGGATAGGCAGGCCCTAGCGGCCGCTCTCGGGCCGGCCGGATTGCAAGCGCTGCGGTGTCGCTCCCCGAATCACATGCGCCGACACTAGCAGCCCGGGCGGGCCGCGCCGCGGCTCACACCAGCCCGGACACGCCGATCGTGGCCAGCGGCACGAGGAACAGGGACGCGGTAAACAGCGCCAGCGACGTCCGGGAGGCGGTGACCCGCCGCTGGAAGCGCCACACCGCTCGCCGGAAGGGGACGTACAGCAGCGTCATGACGATCAGCCCAACCGTAGCCGTGCCGGCGATCTCCGCCAGGATGATGCGCACGGCCGCCTCGGGGTGAGCCGCGCCGATCCCGACGATGAAGGCGACCAGGAGCTTGTCCACGAGGGTTCCGAGATCCGCCCCGACGATGTAGGGGATCAGGTTCTCCCGCTTGACGTAGCCCTTGGCCACGAGCGGCACGAGCACGGTGAGGGCCACCGACACCGACAGGGTGGCGACGACGACCGCGAGCCCGAGCAGGAACATCGGCCACTTCCGCTGCAGCCACGCGAGGCGCGACCCCCGGAGGCGGCTCTCGTCGACCTCGGGGACCATGGCGTCGAGGGTCTTGAACGACAGCGCCAGCAACGCGACCCCGCCGACGAACAGGAGCCACGGCGGCCACGCGGCGATCGCGTTCAGCATCCAGCCGTACAGCACGTCGATCAGGTTGCCGAAGGACGGCGGGGCGGCGAGCCGCACCGAGCCGATCGGCCCCTCGAGCAGACCGAGGCCGATCAGGGCACCGGGCACGTAGATCACCGCAGTGATGGCCAGGGCCATGACCGCGGTCGACAGGGTCGCCCGGCGGCGCCCTTCCGTCCCTCTCCGGAGCACGTAGAGCGCGGCGATCAACAGGACCACGAAGGCGGCGCCGAGGCGGGCGCCGGTGACCATGGTGAAGCCCTGGACCTCGGAGATCGCACCGGTGGCGGTCAGCCCCAGCGCGGCTGCGGCTGCGGTCGAGCCCGACAGCGTGAGCATGGCCCCGATCCAGCCGAGCCCGAGTGTGGAGCCGGCGTTGTGCACGAAGAAGCCACCGGTGTTGAACACGTCCAAGGCCCCGGCCCCCGTCTTGATGATCTGCAGGGCGGCGATGAACACGTAGAGCACCGCCCCCATGCGCACCGCCGTCCACACCGTGTCGAGGGCCGAGCGGCCTTGCCTCGCCTCTGCGGTGGCCGGCAGCCTGTCCTGGTCGGCGCTCATCGTTCCCCTCCCGGTGTCGGGTCGGACACTCCGCTAACACTCCTAACAGAGTGTGATTCCTATCACCGGCCCCGGGTCCGTGCAAGGGCTTCGGCGCCGTAGCAGCGGCCCTCGGGTAGCGTGGGCGGCCATGCGCAGGCGCGCTTTCGGACTGGCCGCGGCCCTGTTGTCGCTCGCGGGCTGCACCGCCGCCCCCCACGCCTCCCCGGCCGCCGCTCCCCATGGAGCGCGGCCGTCCGTCCGCCATGGGGCGGGGTCGTCGGCCCGCCTCCGCTCGCCCTCGTCCCCGGCAACACGCCCCCCGCCGGGCTTCCGCGGCCCGCTGCCGGGCGACCTGATGATCGCCGACCGCGGCAACGACCGCATCCTGATCGTCGACCCGCACCACCACGTGCTGTGGCGCTTCCCCCGCGGGCGGCGAGGCCCCCGGCTGCACTTCGACGACGACGCATTCTTCGCCGATCACGGCCGGCGCATCATCTCCAACGAGGAGGGCGACGACGCCATCGTCCAGATCGCCTATCCATCCGGCCGCCTGCGCTGGCGCTTCGGCCATCCGGGGGTCCCCGGTTCGGCCCCCGGCTATCTGCACACGCCCGACGATGCCTATCGGCTCAACGACGGCCTGGTCATCGTCGCCGACGCCTACAACTGCCGGATCCTCGAGATCCGCGGCCGGCGCGTCGTGCGCACGATCGGACAGACCGGGGTCTGCCGGCACGATCCGCCCCGGTCCTTCGAGCCGGTCAACGGCGACACCCCGCTGCCGGATGGACACATCCTCGTATCGGAGCTGCGGGTCCCCTACGTCGACGAGCTCACCCTGCGCGGCAAGCTGATCCGCTCGTGGCGGGCGCCGGTGCACTACCCCTCGGACCCGCAGCCGACCGCCTCGGGCAACATCGTCCTCGCCGACTACTGGTCCCCGGGTGCGGTCGTGATCCTCGGCCACCGCACCGGCCGGGTGCTGTGGCGCTACCGCGTGACCTCGGGGCCCGGGGAGCTCGACCACCCGAGCCTCGCCGCGCCGCTACCCGGGGGCAAGGTGATCGTATGCGACGACTACAACGACCGCGTGGTCGTGATCGACCGCCGTACCCACCGCATCGTGTGGCACTACGGGCATCGCGGAGTGCCCGGCACGGCGCCGGGATACCTCGACACGCCCGACGGATTCGACTTCGTGCCGGTGACACCCACCGGGCAACCAGACCCGGCGGCGATCACCCACGGTCCCCGGTAGCCGGCCGGGCGGAGCGGCCGCTCCGTCACGGGCGCGCCGCCCACCGCCCCCCGGCGAAGCGCACGCCGGTGGTGGCGGTGCGAGCCACGAGCCACAGGGTGGCCCCTGCGGCCAGTCCGGCCACACCCCAGCCCGCCTGCAGCGCGGCCACCGCCACCGCCACGTAGATCAGCGACGACGCCACCATCGCCGCAGCGAGGAAGCGCGTGTCGCTGGCCCCGATGAGGATGCCGTCGAGGGTGAAGGCGGCCGCCGACAGGGGTTGCATCGCAGCGACCCACAGCAACAGCGGCACGGCCGCGCTCACGACCGCGGCCGATCCCGAGAACGCGCCGGCCAGCGGCCGGGCGGCCGCCCCTACGACCACGAGCAGGACGAGCCCGAGCGCGATCCCCCAGGCCATGAGACGCCGGGACACGTCGGCGGCCCGGCGCGGACTGCGCGCCCCGAGGTAACGGCCGACGAGGGCCTGCGCCGCTATCGCCACCGAGTCGACGACCAGCGACAGGAATAGGAACACCTGCTGGGCGACCTGCCACGCCCCCAGGGCGACGTCCCCGATGCGTGCCGCCACCGCGGTCGCCGCCGTCATGGCGGCGAGGAGGGCGCCGGTGCGGATCGCGAGGTCGCCGCCGATCACCAACAGGGACCGCATCACCGCTGGATCCGGCATCCACCGCGGCGCGTGCATACGCCGTGCCTGCACCGCCACGAAGGCGGTTGCGGCCGCGGTCTGGCCGATCACCGTCGCCCACGCCGCCCCTCGCACCCCGAGTCCCGCCGGGTAGATCAGCAGGTAGTCGAGCCCGATGTGCAGGGCCGCGCCGGCGGTGAGGATGTACATCGGCGTGCGGGTGTCCTGATAGCCGCGGAAGTAGCCGTTGCCGGCCTGCACGAGCAGCACCGGGATCGACGACAGCGCGCGGATCCTGAGGTAAGGCACGGCGAAGCCCGACACCGCAGGGCTCGCCCCGAATAGGGTGACGATGCCTCCCGCGAACGCCACCCCCACCGCGGTGACCAGGATGCCGATCCCGGCCGCCAGCAGCAGCGCTTGCGCACCGAGGCGCGCCGCTTCGGCGTCGTCCCCGCGGCCCACCGCCCGGGCGACGCGCGGGGTCACCCCGTAGGCGAGGAACGAGAACAGCCAGAACGACGCGTTGAAGGCGTTCGAGCCCACCGCCACGGCCCCCAGCTGCGCGGTCCCGAGGTGGCCGACGAAGGCGGTGTCGAAGAGGTTGTAGACCGGTTCGGCCGCGAGCGCCCCGAGGGCCGGGACGGCGAGGGCGACGATGTCGCGGTCGTCGCGGTGGCGAGCGGCGAGCCACGGCCGCCGCCCGTCCTCAGCCAACCTCGCGCAGCTCGCGCCTCAGATCGGCTATCTCGTCGCGCAGCCTGGCCGCGTACTCGAAGCGGAGGTCGTCGGCGGCCTGGTGCATCTCCTCTTCGAGCTGGAGGATGAGGCGCTTGAGCTCGTCGGGACTCCCGCCCACCGGTTGCCGCCGGCCCCTGCGCGACCGCGCCGGCGTCGGCGCCCCATCCCGCGACCGACCGTAGCCCTCGATCAGAATGTCGGACACCGCCTTGCGAACGCTCTGCGGGTCGATGCCGTGCTCGGCGTTGTATGCGAGCTGGATCTGGCGCCGGCGCTGGGTCTCGTCTATCGCCCGGCGCATCGAGTCGGTGACCTCGTCGGCGTACATGATCACCTGGCCGTCGACGTTGCGTGCGGCGCGCCCGATCGTCTGGATCAGCGACGTCTGGCTGCGTAGGTAGCCCTCCTTGTCGGCATCGAGGATCGCCACCAGGGAGACCTCGGGCAGGTCGAGGCCCTCGCGCAACAAATTGATCCCCACCAGGACGTCGAACTCCCCCATGCGCAGGTCGCGCAGGATCTCGATCCGCTCGACCGTGTCGATGTCGGCATGGAGGTAGCGCACCCGGATCCCCGACTCCAGCAGGTAGTCGGTGAGGTCCTCGGCCATCTTCTTGGTGAGCGTGGTCACGAGGACGCGCTGATCGGCCTCGGTGCGCTTGCGGATCTCGTCGATCAGGTCGTCGATCTGGCCCTTGGTCGGCCGCACCAGCACCTCGGGGTCGACCAGCCCGGTGGGCCGCACGAGCTGCTCGACCACGGGACCGGAATGACGCAACTCGAAGGGCCCCGGGGTGGCGCTCATGAACACGATCTGGTTGGTGCGCTCGAGGAACTCGTCGAAGCGCAGCGGCCGGTTGTCGAGCGCGCTCGGCAGGCGGAAGCCGTGTTCCACGAGCGTCTCCTTGCGCGACCGGTCGCCCTCGTACATCCCGTTGAGCTGCGGCACCGACACGTGTGACTCGTCGATCACGGTGAGGAAGTCGTCGGGGAAGTAGTCGAGCAACGTGCCCGGGGTCTCCCCCGGCCCCCGGCCCTCGATGTGTCGCGCGTAGTTCTCGATACCCGAGCAGAAACCGACCTCGCGCATCATCTCGAGGTCGTACTCCGTACGCATCCGCAGGCGCTGGGCCTCGAGCAGCTTGCCCTGGGACTCGAAGTAGGCGAGCCGCTCCTGTAGCTCTTCCTCGATCGCCCGGATCGCGCGTTCCATGCGAGCGCGCGACGCGACATAGTGCGACGCCGGATAGACGCGTACGTGGTCGAGCTCGCGCAGTATCTCGCCCGTGAGGACGTCGAGCTCGACGATGCGGTCGACCTCCTCGCCGAAGAGCTCGATCCGCAAGGCCCGCTCCTCATAGGCGGGGAACACCTCGACGACATCGCCGCGCACGCGGAAGCGGCCGCGCACGAAGTTGACGTCGTTGCGCTCGTACTGCATGTCGACGAGCCGCTGCAGGATGAAGTCCCGGTCTGCGATCCCGCCGCGGGCGAGGTCGAGCGTCTGGTTGAGGTACTCCTCGGGCGAACCGAGGCCGAAGATCGCCGACACCGAGGCCACGATCACCACATCGCGGCGCTGCAGCAACGCCGAAGTGGCGGAGTGGCGCAGGCGCTCTATCTCGTCGTTTATCGACGAGTCCTTCTCGATGTAGGTGTCGCTCGAGGGCACGTACGCCTCAGGCTGGTAGTAGTCGTAGTAGGACACGAAATACTCGACCGCGTTGTGCGGGAAGAAGCGCTTGAACTCGTTGCACAGCTGGGCGGCAAGCGACTTGTTGGGGGCCATGACCAGGGTCGGCCGCTGTATTTGCTCGAGCATCCACGCGATCGTGGCCGTCTTACCGGTCCCCGTCGCCCCGAGCAACGTGGTGAAGCGCTCTCCGGCGCGCAGGCGCTCGACCAGGCCACTTATCGCCTGGGGCTGGTCGCCGGAGGGCTCGAAGTCGGACACGACCTTGAACGGGGGCACGACCTGAGTGTAGTCACCGGGGATCGCACCGGGTGGCCCGGGTCGGAAGCGGCTCGGTTTAGCGGCTATCCGGGATGCGAAGGGGGCTCAGGTCCCGCGACCCGCAGGGTGAAGCGGAAGGTCGAGCCCTTGGCCGGCTCGGACTCGACCCAGATGTCCCCGCCGTGGGCCTCGACGATCGCCCGGGTGATGAACAGCCCGAGCCCGGTCCCCTTGCGCACCCAGCCGGGCTTGGGCAGCATGGCGAACTTGTGGAAGATGCGGTCCCGGTCCTCGTCCGGGATCCCGATCCCCTGGTCGCTCACGCTGACCTCGACCTTGCGGCCGTCGTCGACCACGGCCGCCCCGATCGTCACCTCGGTGCCCTCGGGCGAGTAGCGCGTGGCGTTGGTCAGTAGGTTCATCAACACCTGGCGGACCCGATCGCGGTCGGCGACGACCTTGGGCAGGCCGGCCGGCACGCGCGCGGTGACGAGGTGCTGGGCCGACAGCGACGGGTGCACGGTGAGGAGGTTGTCGACGATATCGCCGAGGGCCACCGGCTCCATCTCGTAGCGCAGGGTCCCGGAGTCCATGCGGGACACGTCGAGGAGATCGTTGACCAGGCGCGACAGGCGTTCGACCTCGCGGGCGACGATGCCGAGGATCTCGTCCCGTTTGGCCTCGTCGGCGACGCTGCCTTCCTGCAGGATCCTGGCAAAGCCCATGATCGTGGTCATCGGGCCCTTGAGCTCGTGGGCCAGCATCGACACGAACTCGGTCTTGGTGCGATCGGCCTCACGGAGGGACTGGACCAGGGCTCGTTCGCGCTCACGGGCGCTCCCTGCCTCGAGCACGCTCGCCACCCGAATCGACAGCAGCGACACGAAGCGGATGTCTGCGTCCTCGAAGTGGCCGCGGGCCGAGTTCGCCGCCACCAGCACGCCGATCGGCTGGGCCCCGCTCGCCAGGGGGGCTGCCAGGAGGTTGTCCACGCCGTCGAGGTCTCCGAGATCGGCCCCCACCCAGGCGTCGTGGGCGGCGTCGTTGGAGATCAGCGGTGTGTTGGTGCGGAACACCGTGGCGATCAGGCCCGGGCGCGCCAGCTCCACGCTGAGCCGGGCGAGCCGGTCGTCATCCCCCACCACCGGTGGTGCCACCGTGAGCCGGTCGCGCTCGGGATCGTGCAGGAGGACCGCGAGCTTGCCGCAGCCGAGGAGGTCCCCGACGATGCGCAACGATTCGGCCACGATCGTGGCCATGCTCTCCGACGACGTCACCAGCCGGGACAGCCGCACCAGGCCCTCGAGCTCCTGGGCCTGGCGCTCGAGCTTCGCTGCCAGCTCTGCGTTCTCGAGCACCACGGCGGCGCGGTCGGCGATCACCGTGAGGGCGCGCAGGTCGCCGGCGGTGAAGGCACCGCGCTGCGAGTTCACCGCGGCGACGGCGCCGAGGCACCGATCGCCCATCACCAGCGGGGCAATCACCACCTGGCGGGCGTCGATCTCGCGCGACGGGATCAGATCGACGTCGGCGTCGCTCAAGACGTCGTTGACGACCTCGCCGGCGCGGGCGTGGAACACCCGCCGCACGATGCTCGGGGTGGCGAAGGGCACGATCCGGCCGTCGCGTGCCGGCGCGTACATCCTCACCCCGTCGAGCTCCGGCTCGTGCACGAACAGCAGCGGGCATGCCGACGGCACGACGTCGTCGATGACCGCCAGGAGGTCGTTGATCAGCGCATCGCGCTCGATGCGTCCGCCCAGCGCCGACACCCGGTAGAGAGCCCGCAGCTCCTGCGAGCCGGGCTCCGTCGCCATCCGCTCAGCCAGGCCGCTCTCCCCGCCGCAACCCTGCCACCGTCCCCGGAAGCTCTCGCAGGGATGATATGCGCGGGTGGCCGACTCCGGGGTAACGGCCGAGCCGGTCGAGCAGCACGCCGTGCATGCCGACCGCGGCGGCCGGCTCGACGTCGAGCTGGGGTGAGTCCCCGACGTGCACCGCGGCGTGCGGCTCTACGCCCGCTTCGGCGAGGGCGATCTCGTAGATCCGGGGGTCGGGCTTCTCGACCCCCACGAGGCCCGAGATCACGCTGACGTCGAAGAGGTGGCCGATCTCGAGCTCCATCAGCATCTCCTGCAGCCACCCCTCGAAGTTGGAGATCACCCCCAGCCTCAGGCCCATCGCTTCGAGCTCGCGCAGCACCGGCGCGACGTCGTCGAACAGCGCGTAGGACGACGCCGAGGAGAACACCTCGAACAGCCGGTCGGCGAGCCCCGCATCGTCGATCCCCAGCTCGCGCAGCAGGCGGCGATACAACGCGGTCCAGAAGATGCGCGACTCCCTCGACGAGGACGACGATCCCCCGTACCTGGCCCCCTCCTCGGCGAGCTCGTCCTCGGCCACGTCGACCAGGTGGGGGGCGAGGCGACGCTGCACCTCGTCCACGTCCCGGGCCGACACCGGGTGGCCGGAATCGCTGCAGGTGACGGCGAAGAGCTCGGCGAAGGACGGGTGCGGATGCACCAGGGTCTCGCCGGCGTCGAAGAAGACGATCGAGATCACGCCCGCGCCTTGAGCTCGGCCCACACCCGGTCGGCTTCGGCGGCCAGGTCCTCGAGCGACCCGCCGTTGTCGACCACGATGTCGGCCCGCGCCACCTGATCCCCGGGGCGGCTCTGCGACCCCATGCGCGCCCTGATGTCGGAAACCTTCATGCCGCGGCCGCGGCTCAGCCGTTGCTCGCGCACCTCTTCGGGCGCCGTCACCACCACGAGGGCATCGCACGAGTCCTCGAGCCCCATCTCGACGATCAGGGCGGCGTCGAGCACGACCACCGCGTCGCTGTCCCGCAACGCCTCCAGGCGCTCGGCGATCGCCGACACGATCAGCGGGTGCACGATCTGGTTCAAGGCCGCGAGCTTCTCGGGGTCGTTGAACACGATGTCGGCGAGCACCGCACGATCGATCTCCATCGAGCCTTCGGCCAGAACCGCCGACCCGAAGGTGTCGACGACCGAGTGCCATGCCGGGCCCCCGGGCTCGAGTATCTCCCGGCCGATCCGATCGGCGTCGATCACCTCCGCGCCGCGTTCCGCCAGCAGCGCCGCCAGGGTGGACTTCCCGGAGCCGATGCCGCCGGTGAGGCCCACCACGTACAACAGCACGCCCCCGGGAGCTCAGCCCTGTCCGCGCTCGCGCTTCAGTTCTTCGACGATGGCCTCGATCGACTCCTCGGCGGCGCCCTCGCCGGGCTCCACGGACTCGCTCTCGTCCACGTCCCCCTCGGCGAGGCGGCGGGTCGCCGTGCCCGGCTCGGCGCCCTCATCCGGTTCCTCCCGCAGCAGGCGGGTCTCGAGGTTGTCCCCCTCGCGATCGGCCGCGGTGAGGTGCTCACGCCCCTCCGGTGGGGCGTCGGGCGACATCATGGCTATGCGCTCGGCCTCCTCGCGCTCCTCCGGCGGAGCAGCCTCGGTGGCGCGCTCGGCATCGGAAGCGGCCTCGGGCACGTCGACCTCGGCGGCCGCCTCGGGGGCGGCCTCGGTCCCGGCGACCACCTCGTCCGCCGGGCGCGCCCGCTGGGTTGCGTCCTCGGTCGGCACCCCGACCCCTTCGGACGCGGCGCGTGCCTCGAGCTCCATCTCGGGCGCCGGTTCGCGCTCGGACCCGGGGGCCGGTGCCTGCTCCCGATAGGTCCCGATCGTCCCCGGCGCGGTCGCCTCGGCCCGGAGCGCCTGCTTGCGCGACAGGCTGATGCGGCGGCGGTCGAGATCGATGTCGATGATCTTGACCGGGATGCGGTCGTGCACCCTGACCTCGTCCTCGCTGCGCTCGACGTGGTGCTCGGCCAGCTCCGAGATGTGCACGAGGCCCTCGATCGCGTCGTCGACCTCGACGAAGGCACCGAAGGGCACGAGCTTGGTGACGCGCCCCTCGATGACGTCGCCGACCTCGTGGTTACGGGCGAACTGCCGCCACGGGTCTTCCTGGGTCGCCTTGAGCGACAGGCTCACCCGCTCGCGCTCGAGGTCGACGTCGAGGACCTCGACCTCGACTTCTTGGCCGACCTCCACGACCTCGCTGGGATGGTCGACGTGCTTCCACGAAAGCTCCGAAACATGCACCAGCCCGTCGACCCCTCCGAGGTCCACGAAGGCGCCGAAGTTGACGATCGACGACACGGTGCCCTTGCGCACCTCGCCCTTGGTGAGGCCCTGGAGGAACTCCTGACGCTGCTCGGCCTGGCTCTCCTCGAGGAACTTGCGCCGGGACAGCACGACGTTGTTGCGGTTGCGGTCGAGCTCGATGATGCGGCACTCGAGCTCCTGGCCGACGTAGGGCTCGAGGTCGCGCACCCGTCGCATCTCGACCAGGGACGCCGGCAGGAAGCCGCGCAGGCCGATGTCGAGGATCAAGCCTCCCTTGACCACCTCGATCACCGGGCCGGTCACCGTGCCGTCACGGTTCTTGATCTCTTCGATCCGCCCCCACGCACGCTCGTACTGCGCCCGCTTCTTGGACAGCACCAGGCGGCCCTCCTGGTCCTCCTTCTGCAGGACCAGCGCCTCTATCTCGTCTCCGGGGGAGACCACCTCGTGGGGGTCGACGTCGTTGCGGATCGACAGCTCCCGCAACGGGATCACGCCTTCGGACTTGTAGCCGATGTCGACGAGCACCTCGTCCTTGTCGATCTTCACGACCGTGCCGGTGACGATGTCGCCCTCGTCGAAGGGCTGGATCGTGGACTCGATCGCAGCCAGCAGGTCCTCGGGGGAGTCGCCGATGTCGTTCTCGACGATCACGCCGCCGGCATAGGTCTCGCCCGACGTCGAGGCGGCGGTCCTCACGACCTGTCCGCCTTGCCCGTCGGGGATCGTTCGCTCGTCGTTGCTCATGTCGGTGTCCGTCTTCCTCCTGACAGGGAACCGCTACCCCGGCCGGGGAGCGCATAGAAGTATAGGCGCGCCTCGCCGCGCTGGCGCCTGGACCGCCGCCGAGTGGCGTCTAGCCCTTGGCTTCGGCCCAGTTGCGGCCGAAGGAGACGTCGACCTCCAGCGGGACCTTCATGTCGCATACTCCGGTCATCTCGGCGCGCACGAGGGCCTCGGCCTCCGCCTCCTCCCCCTCGGGCACCTCGAACACGAGCTCGTCGTGCACGGTGAGGATCATGCGGATGCCGGCGCCCTCTTCCCGCAGGCGGCGGTCGACGGCGATCATGGCGAGCTTGAGGATGTCGGCGGCGCTGCCCTGTATCGGCGCATTGAGGGCCTGGCGCTCGCCGATCGCGCGCAGCCGGGGGTTGCCCGACCCGAGCTCTGGCAGGTATCGGCGGCGTCCGAACATCGTGGTGGTGAAGCCGTCGGCGTGCGCCTGGGTGACGACCTCGTCGAGGAAGCGCTTGACCCCGGCGAACTGCTCGAAGTACGCGTCCATCACCGCACGCGCCTCGCTCACCGGGACGTTGAGGCGCTCGGCGAGCCCCGCGGCCCCCATCCCGTAGGACAGGCCGTAGTTGACCATCTTGGCGGTCGAGCGCTGGCCGACCGTGAGCTCCTCGGGAGCGACGCCGAAGATGCGCGCCGCGGTCTCGGAATGCACGTCGGCCCCGCGCCGGAAGACCTCGAGCAGCACGGGGTCCTCGGACAGGTGGGCCATGACCCTGAGCTCGATCTGCGAGTAGTCGGCCGACAGCAGCACGAAGCCGGGGGCCGGCACGAAGGCGCGCCGGATCCGTCGTCCGAGCTCGCTGCGGATGGGGATGTTCATGAGGTTGGGGTCGGTCGACGACAGCCTCCCGGTGGCTGCGACGGTCTGTTCGTAGGTCGTGTGCAGACGGCCGTCGCGCGGATCGACCAGCGGGGGCAAGGCGTCGAGGTAGGTGTTCTTGAGCTTGGCCAGCTCGCGGTACTCGAGCAGCTTGGCCACGAAGGGATGCTCGCCGATTAGCGCCTGCAGGGCCCGGGCATCGGTCGACAACCCGGTCTTGGTGCGGCGCTTGGTCTTGAGCCCGAGCTTGTCGTACAGCAGCACCCTGAGCTGCGTCGGGGAGCCGAGATTGATGCGCTCCCCGGCGAGCTCGTAGCACTGCTCCTCGAGCTCGGCGAGCTGCTTGTCGAGGCTCATGCCCATGTCGTGCAGGTAGTCGAGGTCGATCGCCACCCCCACCTGCTCCATGCGCGCCAGGACCGGCACCAGCGGCAGCTCGATGTCGCGGTAGAGATCGAGCATGCCGAGGCGCTCGAGCTCGGAGCTCAGCACGGGTGCGAGCTCGGCGACCGCCGCGGCCCGCAGGCACGCGGCCTCGGCCCGCTCGGCGACGCTTGCACCGCCGAGATCGAGCGCCCCCTGGCCGCCGG
>CADDZG010000052.1 GCA_902812355.1 Actinomycetota bacterium
CGGGACATCGCCGCAGCCGTCGGCCCGGAACGCCGCGAAGCCAAGGCCGGGTGGTCCACATGGAACGTCGCGGACGACGTCGAGCTAAGGGTCGTACCGGGGGACGCAGCAGAAGACGCCTCCTACCCGAAACCCGCCGGGTTCCACGCGGAACGTCGGGGCCGGCGTCGAGCTGCGGGACATCGCCGCAGCCGTCGGCCCGGAACGCCGGGTGGTTCCACGTGGAACGTCGGGACCGGCGTCCAGCTAGGGTCCGAACACCGCAGGGCGCTCGGCGCCGCGGAGCCGCCCTGAACCTGAGCCGGCCGGGTTCCGCGTGGAACGTCGCGTGCGACGAAGACCCTGGTCCGGGAAGTGGCGCCCTCGCGACGAGCTCCGGCCTGCGGCTCCGATCAACCACGCGCGTGCCCGGCTCCAGGTGGCATGCGGACGGGACCGGGATCCCGCTCAGATGCCGCGGATCACGACCTTACGGTTGGGCTCCTCGCCCTCGGAGAACGAGCTCGCCCCCTCGACCTCGGCCACGGCGTCGTGCACGATCTTGCGCTCGTAGGCGTTCATCGGCTCGAGCTCGATCTCCGTGCCCCGCCGCAACGCTCGCTCGGCCATGGCCCGGGCGTACTCCGCAAGCGACTCGCGCCTCCGGGCCCTGTAGCCCTCGACGTCCACCAGGAGGCGCACCCGGGCGCGCAGGCGCCGCTGCACCGCGGTGCGCACCACCTCCTGCAGCGCGTCCAGGGTCTGGCCTCGCCGGCCGATCAGGACCCCGAGGTTCTCGCCGGTCACGTCCACGAACGCGTTCGGGCCCTCCACCCGACTCCCGACCTCGGCCTCCATCCCCATCGCCTCAAGGAGCCCTCGCACGAAGCGCTCCGCGACCGCAGCCACTTCCTCGGCCGGAGCAGGCTCCTGGGTCGCGGTATCGTCGGCGCGCTCGGGCGCGTCGCCGCCCGCCGATCCTTGCTCGTCCGTCCCGACACCGCCGGGACGATCCATTTCGCTGCCGTCGTCGAGCATGCGCCCGGGTTCCTCCCTGCTCATCTCCGCTTCTTCTTGCTCGACCTCGATCGCGACGACGCCGAGCGGCTTCCGCCGGAGCCGGCCACCGCCTTGGCCGAGGGTTTGCCCCCCGAGCCCTTGCCCGACTTACCGCCCCCCGAGCCCTTGCCGCTCGCCGGTTTCCCACGCGGCGAGCCGCCGCTCTGTCTGGCCGGCCGTTCCTCGACGGTGCCCGCCGCCCTCTCGGCCTCGACCTTGGCCGCGGCGCGCGCCCGCGCCGCCTCTTCGTCCCGGGCAATCATCGGGCCGAGGACCTTGCGCTGCTGGAACACCGTCCACACGTTGCTGGTCAGCCAGTACAGCGTGAGTCCGGTCGGGAACGTGAACGAAAAGAACATCAGCACGAGCGGCATGATGCGCAGCAGCATCTGCTGCTGCTGCTGGTTTACCGCAGGCTGCGTCGCCTGCAGCTGCTTCTGCTGGTAATAAGTGGTCGCACCCATGAGCAGCACAAGGATGACGTAGGGGATCACCGACACCACGCCTCCGCCGCAGGCGGCCTGGCCGGTCGTGCTGGGGGCACCCGACAGAACCTCGCTGGGCGTGCAGTCAAGCCGGAACACCCCCAGGAAATGGTTCGTTGCTACGGGATGCTGGCGCAGATCAACCGCCAGCGCCATCGTCGACAGCGAGATCCCTCCGAGGTGCGTGAGATAGGCGAGCGGCGTGCGCACCACCCGGTACAAGGCGATGAACACGGGGAACTGCATCACCAGCGGCAGACACCCGCCGAACGGGTTGGCGTTGTGCTCCCGGTACAACGCCATCATCTCTTCGTTCAGCTTCTGCCGGTTGTTCTTGTACTTCTTCTGCAGCTTCTTGATCTCGGGCTGCAGGCGCTGCATCTCCCGCATCGAGCGGGTCTGCTTGATCGACAACGGCAGCAACACGACCCGCACCAGCAGGGTGAGCAGGATGATCGCCAGCCCGTAGTCGTGCACGAGGCCGTACAGAAACGCCAGCACCGCGGCGAAGAACTCGAAGAAGCCCATCACGCCCTCCGCTGCGGCACCGGATCGAGCCCGCCGGGGTTGAACGGGTGACAGCGCAGCACACGCCGCACCGCCAGGTAGCCCCCCCGCACGGCGCCGTACGACCGCACCGCCCCCAGGGCATAAGCCGAGCAGCTCGGCTCGAACCGGCACCGGCGCGCCAATAGGGGCGACAGCCATCGCCGGTAGCCGACGATCGCCGCCGCCAGGATCCGGGCCGCGACGCTCACGAGGCGGACCCCTGTCTCAGTACGGTCTCCATCTCCGTCTTCAGCACCCCGAAGTCAAGCTCTGCAACCTCGGCCCCCGCACGCACGAGCACGTCGACCCCCGCGTCCGGCCCACCGGCGAGCCGGAAGGCCTCCCGCAGCCGGCGCCGGGCACGATTGCGCACCACCGCAGAGCGCGGTCGTACCCGCACCGCCATGGCCAGCCGCCCCTCCCCGCGTGCCACCCACGCCGCGAGGTGCGGCGTCCGCACCGCGCGTCCCTCCTCGACCACCCGGGAGAACCGCGCCGAGCGCGCCCGTGCCATGACATGTGCCTGCGTCGGTGCCCGGCCCTCAGGCGGACAGCCGGGTCCGCCCCTTCGCCCGACGGGCCTTGAGGATCGCCCTGCCCGAGCGCGTCGCCATGCGCGCCCGGAAGCCGTGCTTGCGCTTGCGGCGGCGGGTGTTGGGCTGGAAGGTTCGTTTGGGCATCCGGCATCACCTGGTCGCGATCCACGCCCCCGCACGCTGCGCGCTCGACGCCCGGCGTGGTTGGGGCCTCGGGGTGCGCACCCGAGTATACCCAAGCCCCTCCTCCTCCCCCGATGGTGGTGCTTCCGCCCCACTTCCGGGTCGCGTCGCCGTCGCGCCGCGAAGTTGTTTCCCACTCTGGCATGCCTCGGCTTGACGCGCGCAGCCTGGGGGGGCCTACTATGGCGCCCGTTCCTCACGCCTCGTCAGAGGGAGGGGACGCGGCACTTCCCCCCGCAACGCTCGGTCGGGACGCCCGGCGGCTCCCGACGCCCGCCGTCCACATCTGTGGATAAGGGTGTTGATCACCGCCGAGCCTCCCGAGCCCGCGGCTCCGCCCGTCCGTCTGCGGGTCGCGGCCGCAGGCGGACCACACCGCCACACGCTGACCACGGAAGGGGGGAGAACTCGTGCAGGCGTCTTCCAGCACGATCGCGGGTACGGTGCCGGCCGCCCCGCTCGCCAGCCCGGCGGCCTCGCCACCCGCCGCCGGCGCACACGACCTCTGGGACCGGGCCTGCCGTCTCCTGCGCACCCGCCTGTCCGACGGCAACTTCACGATCTGGTTCGCCCGCACCCGGCCCCTCGAGTTGCGCGACGACCTCTTCTTGCTCTCGGTGCCCAACCCGTTCACCAAGGAGTGGATCGAGGACCGGCTGCTCGATCAGCTCGTGGACGCGGTGCGCGCCGTCGCCGGCCGGGACCTCGAGGTCGTCCTCGTGGCCGGCGACGCTTATTCCGACAATCTCCCCGAACCCGAACCACCGCTTCCCCCGGCCGCTCCGCGCACCAACGCGCCGCCCGCCGACGACGGCTTCCAGTTCCACCCTCGCTACACCTTCGACTCCTTCGTCATCGGCGCGTCCAACCACTTCGCCCACGCCGCCACCCTGGCCGTCGCCGAAGCCGTAGCCGAGAACTACAACCCACTGTTCATCTACGGAGGAGCTGGACTCGGCAAGACCCACCTGTTGCATGCTCTCGGGCACCACGTGCGGGAATGCCGCCCCGACCTCGTCGTCCGGTACCTCACCACCGAACAGTTCACCAACGAGTTCATCCTCGCCCTGCGGCGCCGAACGATCCCCGAATTCCACCACCGCTACCGTGCCGTCGATCTGCTCATGATGGACGACATCCAGTTCCTCGAGGGCAAGGAAAGAATGCAGGAGGAGTTCTTCCACACCTTCAACGCGCTGCATCCCCGCAGCCAGATCGTGCTCACCTCCGATCGCGCTCCCAAGATGCTGTCCACTCTCGAGGAACGCTTGCTCACCCGGTTCGAATGGGGCCTGACCACCGACATCCAGCCGCCCGACCTCGAGACGCGGCTGGCCATCCTCCACAAGAAGGCCGAAGCCGACGGCTTCCAGGTCCCGCTCGACGTCATGAGCTACATCGCCGAACGGATCCAAACCAACATCCGTGAGCTCGAGGGGGCGCTCATACGCGTCGCCGCCTATGCCTCCCTGACCCACTGCGATATCACCCTGGAACTAGCCCACAACGTCTTACAGGCCCTGTTCCCCTCCGCGGAGGCCCGGGTCACCGCCGACCTCGTGATACGCACCACCGCTCACTACTTCGACGTCACGCCCGAACAGATCACTTCCGCCAGCCGGGCCCGTCCTCTAGTGAACGCGCGCCAGGTCGCGATGTATCTGTGCCGCGAGCTCACCGATCTCTCCCTACCCGGGATCGGTCAGCGCTTCGGTGGCCGGGACCACACCACGGTCCTCCACGCGACCAAGAAGATCGCCGGCAACATGCAGCGGGACCACCATCTCTACGACCAAATCCAGGAGCTCACCTCGAGGATCCGTCAACAGGCGGCCGGTGCATGACGCTCGTTCGCCTGGGGATGACTACCGCGTGCTCCTCACCCCGCATCGCGCTCGCCCGCGCCCTGTGGATCGGTGCCTCCATGACCCCCCGAGCGTCCACCGGGTCGCGCCACCGCTCACCTGCACCAAGGAACCCCGTCCCCAGCATCCCCAGGCCCTACTACGACGACCACACAGAGATATCTCTCTGTCCACCCCACCACTTCGGATATCCCACCGCCCGTCACAGGACGACCCTAGGCTTGGAGTGATAGACGCCAGAATGGAGGCGCGATGAAGCTTCGCTGTGAACGCGACGAGCTGCTGGAAGCCGTTCAGTTCGCCTCTCGAGCGATCTCGAACCGGGCGACGCTGCCGGTGCTGTCGGGCCTGCGGATCGAGGCAAAGGATGGGGGCCGGGTGACGGTGGCGGCGACCGACCTCGAGCTCACGATGCAGACCGGGCTGAGGGCCGGGGTGGACGAGCCGGGGCGGGTGATCGTGCCCGGCCGTCTGTTCGGTGACATGGTCCGCAGCCTGGGACCGGGACAGGTGAGCCTGGCGAGCGGTGATGCCGAGGTGGAGATCTCCTCGGGACGCGGGCGCTTCCGGGTGCGGGCTCTGGCACCCGAGGACTATCCGTCGCTGCCCATCGAAGCCGACGCGGGAGAGGGTTTCGGGTTCGAGGTCGATGGGGCGGAGCTCGCGGTGGCGCTGTCTCAGGTGGTTCGCTGCGCCTCGAGCGACGACAGCCGTCAGGTGCTGACCGGGGTTCTGTGGGAGATCGCCGCCGGCGAGCTGACGCTGGCGGCGACGGATTCCTATCGCCTGGGAGTGCGGAACCTGGAAATCGCCGGGGGCCCGGGGGAGACGGTGCGCGTGATCCTGCCGGCCCGGGTCCTCGGGGAGCTGGCGCGTGCGCTGGGTACCGGTGCGGGGACGGTGGCGGCCACGGTGAAGGACAACCTCATGTCCTTCGCGCTCGGTGCGGGTGACGAGGACGAGGCAGCACGCGGAGACGCCACGATCGGGTCGCGTTTCATCGAGGGCGAGTTCCCGAATTACCGCAACCTGATCCCTCAGGGCTATGGGAATGCCCTCACGGTGGAGCGGGACATGCTGGTCGAGGTGGTGAGGCGGGTTGGGTTGCTGGCACGGGACAACCTGCCGGTAAAGCTGCGGCTGGCGGCAGAGCTCGAGGTATCGGCACACACGCCGGACGTCGGCGAGGGTCAGGAGGTCCTGGACGCCGGTTACGAAGGCGAGCCACTCGTCATCGCGTTCAACCCTCACTTCCTCACCGACGGCTTGATGGGGTGCCGGCCAGAGCGCGTCGTGGTCGAGGCCGCCGACGGTCTCAAGCCTGCGGTCATCAGGGGTGAGGGGGACGCATCGTTCACCTACCTGTTGATGCCGGTGAGGTTGTCTTAAAGGGACGCGTGCGCGTAGCGACCCTCGCGCTCGAGGACTTCCGCAACTTCGTCCGGCAGCAGACCGGGCTGGGGGCCGGCATCAACCTGATCGTGGGACGCAATGCCCAGGGCAAGACGAACCTGCTGGAAGCCGTCCATTGTCTGTCCGGGCTGGGGTCGCCGCGCGGGCCGGATCACATGCTGGTGCGGTCGGGGGCGGAGCGGGCGGTGCTGCATGCCGATGTGGTGCGGGGGCCACGGCACGTGCGCGTGGACCTGGAGATCCGCCCGGGGCGGGGCAACCGGGCACTGCTCAACGGCAACCCGGTGCCGTCACCGCGTGCTCTGGCGGAGGTGTGCAGCAGCGTGTTCTTCGGACCCGACGAGCTTTCGCTGGTCAAGGGATCGCCGGAGGGCCGGCGGCGGTTCCTCGACGACCTCGTGGTGGGGTTGCGCCCGGCGCGCGAGACGCTGCGCCGGGAGTGGGAACGGATCCTGCGTCAGCGCAATGCGCTGCTGCGCAGCATGCCGCGTGAGCGCGGGGCCGCGGCGACTGCGACGGCGACGCTCGAGGTGTGGGATGAGGCGTTGTGCCGTGTCGGGGCCGAGCTGACCGCGGCGCGCCTCGAGGTGCTCGCCGAGCTCGCGCCGTATGCGGCCAAGCGGTACGAGGCGGTGGCCGGCGGCGGGAGGCTCGAGCTCGCGTATGCGAGCACGTGGGCACCCGCCGGCGAGGGCAACGTCGCTGCGCTGCAAAGCGCGCTGCAGAGCGCGCTCCAGGAGGCACGCGAGCGTGAGCTCGAGCGGCGCGTGTCACTCGTCGGACCTCAGCGGGACGACGTCGTCGTGATGCTGGTATCGGCGGGCGATCCTGCCGGCGAGGCACGCGACGCGCGCGCCTACGCGAGCCAGGGAGACCAGCGCACGTGTGCGCTCGCGCTCAAGCTCGGGGAGCACGATCTGCTGTCCGACGCGACGGGGGAGCAGCCGGTGCTCCTGCTCGACGACGTCTTCTCGGAGCTGGACCCGGCGCGTCGTAGGTGGCTGGGCGGCGCGGTCGCGGCGGTGGATCAGACGGTACTGACGTCGGCGGAGCCCGACGCGCTGGACATCGGCGGGGTCGCCCGGGTGATCGAAGTACGGGCCGGGGAGCTGCGCGATGCGCAGTGACCGCTTGCCGGCGCGCGTCGGTGAGGTGTTGGGTGCGGTCGGCCGGCGCCTGGGTCTCGACGATGCCGGCGCCGCAGCCGCCGTGTGGTCGCGCTGGGACGCCATCGTCGGAGCCACGATGGCGGCGCGCAGCGCCCCGACCTCCCTGCGGCGCGGGGTTCTGAGGGTGGTGGTGCCGTCGCCGGCGTGGGCGACCGAGATCGGCTACCTCGCCGGCGACGTGCGCCGGGCGGTCAACGACTCTCTAGGGCGGGAGGTCGTGCGCGAGGTGAGGGTGTATGTAGGCAAGGTTCCGGAGCGGAGGCCGGCGGCACCGCGACGCTGTGACGCGGACGGGTCGGGCACCGCCGTCGACGATCCGCTCGAGGCCCTGCGCCGGGCCAGAGCGGCCGCGACGCGTCGTCGGACGCCCGGCGCGGGGAGCGGCCGATCACCGCGAAGGTCCTGCTAGATGGTATGATCGCGGGCAGAGATCCTCAGGTTCCCGCCCCTCGGGGCGCATCGTGCGAACGCCTTTCCCGGGGCCCGGGAGGCCCCGGGCGGTCCCCAGGCGTAGCGGGCGGGCACACGACCAGAAGGAGCCTATGAGCGCGTCCAGAACGAGCGCCGCGGCCACAAGTGACCAGGCCACCTACACTGCCCGGGACATCACCGTCCTCAAGGGGCTCGAGCCCGTCCGCCAGCGGCCCGGCATGTACATCGGCTCGACCGGCCCCCGCGGCCTGCACCACCTCGTCTACGAGGTCGTGGACAACTCGGTGGACGAGGCCATGGCCGGCTTCTGTGACCGCATCACCGTCGAGCTGCTCGCCGACGGCGGTTGCCGCGTCGTGGACAACGGGCGGGGCATCCCGGTGGACACGATCGAGGGCGAGGGCAAGCCCGCTGTCGAGGTTGTGCTCACCACCCTGCATGCCGGCGGGAAGTTCGGTGGCAAGAGCTACCAGGTATCCGGTGGCCTGCACGGCGTCGGGCTGTCGGTGGTCAACGCCCTGTCCGAGCGGCTCGAGGTGGAGGTCGCCCGCAACGGCAAGGTGTGGCAGCAGAGCTACCGCCGCGGCGTGCCCGAGGGGCGCCTCAAGGCCGTGCGGGAGGTCAAGCGCACCGGCACCGCCGTGACCTTCTGGCCCGACCCCGAGATCTTCACCGAGGACCGCGAGTTCCGCTTCGAGACGCTGGAGAAGCGCCTGCGAGAAATGGCTTTCCTCAATCGCGGGCTCGAGATTCGCCTGATCGACAAGCGGGTCTCGCCCGAGCACAGGGAGGTCTTTCGTTATACCGGCGGCATCGTCGACTTCGTGAAGCACCTCAACGGGTCGCGCGAGCCGGTCAACAAGCGGGTCGTGTACTTCATGGCCAAGGCCGAGCGCCACGAGGCCGAGGTCGCGATGCAGTGGACCAACGCCTACAACGAGTCGGTGCTGACCTTCGCCAACAACATCAACACCCACGAGGGCGGCATGCACGAAGAGGGCTTCAGGCGCTCGCTGACGCGCGTGCTCACCGCCTACGCCCGCTCCAAGGGGCTGCTCAAGGAAAAGGATGACGGCCTCACCGGCGAGGACTGCCGCGAGGGTCTCACCGCGGTCGTGTCGGTGAAGCTGCGCAACCCCCAGTTCGAGGGCCAGACCAAGACCAAGCTCGGCAACACCGAGATCCGCTCTTTCGTCGAGACCTCGATGAACCAGCGCTTCGCCGAGTTCCTCGAGGAGCACCCGGGCGACGCGCGCGCGATCTGCAACAAGGCGATCGCCGCCCAGCGCGCCCGCCTCGAGGCGCGCAAGGCGCGCGACCTCGTGCGGCGCAAGACGCTGCTGGAGTCGACCACGCTTCCGGGCAAGCTCGCCGACTGTCAGACGCGCGACCCGGGCGAGGCCGAGTTGTTCATCGTCGAGGGCAACTCCGCCGGAGGCACCGCCAAGCAGGCGAGGGCGCGCGAGTTCCAGGCGATCCTGCCGCTGCGCGGCAAGATCCTCAACGTCGAGCGCGCCCGCCTCGCCAAGATCCTGGAGAACAAAGAGATCCAGGCGATAGTGACCGCCGTGGGCACGGGTATCGGCGAGGACTTCGATCTGTCCCGCTGCCGCTACCACAAGATCGTGTCCATGGCCGATGCCGACGTCGACGGCGCCCACATCAAGACCCTGCTGCTGACGTTCTTCTTCCGTTACATGCCAGAGCTGATCGACGCGGGCTACGTGTACGTCGCCAAGCCCCCGCTGTACCGCGTGAAGCACAAGGGCAAGGTGCACTACTTCATGAACGACGCGGAGCTCGAGGCGTACCGGCAGAGCCAGAACGGGGCCAAGGTCGAGGCCGGGCGCTTCAAGGGGCTGGGTGAGATGAACGCCGAGGAGCTGTGGGAGACGACGCTGGACCCGGACAACCGCGTCCTGCAGCGGGTCACGATGGAGGACGCGGCTCTCGCCGAGGAGATATTCGCCACGCTGATGGGCGAGGACGTCGAGGCCCGGCGGACTTTCATCCAGCGCAACGCCAAGGACATTCGGTTCCTGGACATCTGACATGGCAGACCGCAGCACGCAGCCACCGCTGCCTCCCGACGACGACATGCCGGATATCTCGCTCGAGGAAGAGGTCCAGTACTCGTTCCTCGAGTACGCGATGGCGGTCATCGTGTCGCGCGCCCTGCCCGACGTGCGTGATGGGCTCAAGCCGGTGCAGCGCCGGATCCTCTACGCGGCGCTCGAGGCCGGCCTGCGCCCGGACCGTCAGCATCGCAAGTGCGCGGCGCTGGTCGGAGACGTCATGAAGAAGTACCACCCGCACGGGGATCAGGCGATCTACGACGCACTCGTGCGGCTGGGTCAGGACTTCACCACGCGCTACCCGCTGATCGACGGCCAGGGCAACTTCGGATCGATCGACGGCGACGAGCCCGCCGCGGTGCGCTACACCGAGGCGCGCCTGTCGCAGCTGGCGATGGAGCTGCTGCGCGACATCGACGAGGAGACCGTCGACTTCCAACCCAACTACGACGGTTACGAGGTCGAGCCGGTGGTGCTGCCGGCCCGCTTCCCCAACCTGCTCGTGAACGGGTCCGCCGGCATCGCGGTGGGCATGGCCACCAACATCCCGCCGCACAACCTCGGCGAGGTGGTCGATGCACTCGTCGAAATCCTGCGCTCTCCCGAGGTGGCGGCGGACAAGACGAGGATGCTGCAGGTAGCGATGAAGCACATCAAGGGCCCCGATTTCCCCACCGGGGCGCTGATCCTCGGTACCCAGGGGATTCGCGACTACCAGACCAGCGGGCACGGCTCGGTCAAGATGCGGGCGGTGTGCGAGGTCGAGGAGGGCCCGCGCGGCAACCCGCGCATCGTCGTGTCCGAGCTGCCGTTCCAGGTCAACAAGGCCCGTCTGCTGGAGAAGATCGCCGAGCTCGCACAGGCCAAGAGTGGCCGTCTCGAGGGCATAGCCGACCTGCGGGACGAGTCGTCGCGCGGCGGTATCCGCATCGTGATCGACCTCAAGAAGGGGGCGGTGCCCCAGGTCGTGCTGAACCAGCTGTACAAGCGCACCCAGCTGCAGGACAACTTTGCGGTCAACTCGGTGGCTCTCGTGGACGGGGTGCCGAGGACCCTCAACCTCGCCGACGCGATCGAGGCCTACATCACGCATCAGATCGACGTGATCGTGCGGCGCAGCCGCTACAGGTTGCGTAAGGCCGAGGAACGCAGCCACATCCTTGAGGGCCTCATCGTCGCCCTCGACCACATCGATGAGATCGTGGCTCTGATCCGGGCCGCCGCCGATACCGAGGAAGCCCGGAACGGGTTGATGGCCCGCTTCGAGCTCACCGAGGTTCAGGCCAACCACATCCTCGACATGCCCCTGCGCCGGCTGACCGCGCTCGAGCAGGACAAGATCCGAGAGGAGCACGCCCGGCTGCAGGAGACGATCGCGGAGCTGCGCGCGGTGCTGGCCGATCCCGCCAAGGTGCGGGAGATCGTCGCCGAGGAGCTGCTCGACATCAAGGAGCGGTTCGCCGATGCGAGGCGTACCCGGCTGGTGCCCGACGACGGCGAGTTCAACCCCGAAGACCTCATCGCCGACGAGGACCTCGTGGTGTCGGTGTCGCGCGACGGTTACGTCAAAAGCGTGCCGCTCGACACCTACAAGCGCCAGGGCCGCGGGGGCCGGGGGGTGCGGGGGGCAGCCCTCAAGGAGGGCGACATCGTCGAGCACTTGATCACCACGACCGCGCACTCCTACCTGCTGCTGTTCTCGTCCACGGGCCGTGTCTACCGGTTGCGCGCGCACGAGGTCCCCAAGAGGGAGCGCACGGCGCGCGGAACCGCGGTGGTCAACGTGGTCCCGATGCGGCCCGAGGATCGTGTTGCGGCGGTGATCGACACACGCGACTACGAGACCTATCGCTACCTGTTGATAGCCACCCGCCGCGGCATGGTGAAGAAGACGCCGTTCCGCGATTACGACAGCTCCCGGCGTGAGGGCATCATCGCGATAAACCTGCACGACGGCGACGAGGTCGTGACCGTGCGCCCGACTTCGGGCAACGACGACCTGATCCTCGTGACTCGCAAGGGCAAGGCGATCCGCTTCAACGAGAGCGGTGTACGGCCGATGGGGCGTGCGGCCACCGGCGTTATCGGGATCCGTCTCGACCCCGACGATGAGGTCGTGGGCTGCGACGTGGTGCAGGAGGGGGCGGAGCTCCTGCTGGCCACCGAGTTTGGTTACGGCAAGCGCACGCGCTTGTCCGAGTTCCCGCGCAAGCACCGTGCCGGCAAGGGGGTCATCGCGGCCAAGACGACGCGCGCCCGGGGCACGATAGTCGGAGCACGTGTGGTGAGGCCCGAGGACGAGGTTTTCTTCATCTCCGACGAGGGCACGGTGATCCGCATCGCCGCCGGGGCGATCTCGCGTCAGGGGCGTGCCGCCACCGGGGTACGGGTGATGGATCTGGACAAGGGAGCGCGTGTGTCGGCGCTGGCGCCGGTGGTGCGTGAACCAGACGACGAGGGCCAAGCCACCCTATAGTTGTCGCCGAGCCGGTGTCGTCCGCACCAAAGCAGAGCGGACGGCGATACCCCATACTGAGCGTCGTACGCAGGTGACGGGGGAGATCGTGTGGCTTCCAAGCGAGAGCGCAGCGAGACCTTCAGGGACCCGGGAGCATCGGCTGCTTCGGGCGGCCACACCGCACCCGACCTGCGCGGCGGCCTAGGCTCCGGCCCCCCCACCCCGCCAGCCACCGAGCCGATGCGCACGGTGGACACGCGTGGCGCCACGCGTCCGGCGGTGAGACGCCGGCGACATCCCGCGGTGCGGCGGGTACGACGCGAGGTCAAGAGGGTCGATCCCTTGA
>CADDZG010000053.1 GCA_902812355.1 Actinomycetota bacterium
CCCCGAGGGCGCCCGGGCCCGGCGCACGCTCGCCACCACGTCGCGCGCCGTCACCGGGGACCCGTCGCTCCACCTGGAGCGAACCAGCCGGACCCTGAGGCCGGTGGCCACCCGCACCGCGCTGCGGGCGAGGCTCGGTACGGCCGTCCCATCGGGCCGGAGGCGGAAGAGGCTCGGGTACACCGGCTCCGCCAGGGCGAAGGTCAGGTCGGAAGCATCTCTGGAGTAAGGGTCGAGGGTGGCGGGTTCCCCAAGCACGCCGAAGGACAGGGTCCCGCCGTGTACGGGCTGCAGACCGGCAGCCCGGGCCTGCGGTCCGGACACGGCACGCGCACCGCCGTGGGGCGTCGGAGCCCCCGTGCATGCGGCCGTCGGCACGGCGAGGGCCAGGGCGACAGCCACCCACCGCCCCACGTACAAGGGCGTCCTCCCCCGCCCCGGGGCTCAGGCGCCGGAGAGCCTGAAACCGAGCAGGATCGTGGTGCCGGCGAAGACGATCGAGGTGATGATCGTGATGCGGTCGAGGTTGCGCTCCATCACGGTCGAGCCCATCGCCTGGCTCTGCATGCCGCCGCCGAAGAGCTCGGACACGCCGCCGCCGCGGCCCGCGTGGAGCAGGATGAACAGGATCAGCAGCAGGGCCGCCGCCACGTGTATCACCACCAGGGCGAGCGTTATCAGATCGGGCTCCTTTCTCGTGCCGTTCGGCGCCCAGGTTATCCCGTAGGCGCCCGATGGGGCGCGCCCCGGGTCACATCGGCGCTTGGCGCACCCTGTATATCCCCATCCAGGCCGGCTGGGGATGGAACTGCAGCAGCGGCACTGCGGTCCAGTCCTCGCGCAGCTGGTCGAGGGTCGCCGGGGACACGCCGTGGCGCTTGATGCGCTGCATCACGGCATCGATCCACTTGGGCAGGTCCTGCTCCCGGTAGGTGACGTCGCTCGTTATCGGCACGTTGCGGATGACCGCCACCGGAGGGTGGCCCTTGGTGCGGTGGTCGGAAGGGGTCTTGGGAGGCACCCACAGGCGGTCGCTCGTCGGGTGCGGGGCGCCGAGCACGAGGGCGAAGGCGCCGTCGTTCTGCTGAGCGACCTGGGCCGCGGCCACCAGACCCAGCACCACCACCGCCGCCGCGGCCAGGAGGTAGGGCAGGCGTGCGGCGCGCGGGCTCATGGAGCCGTCGGCGATCGCCAAAAGGTTGGCGACGCGGTGCTTGATGCTCGCCCGTGGCCGCAAAAAGCCGAGCGCCGCCGGCGCCAGGCGCGAGCGCCGGACGCCCTCGCACACCTTGAGCAGGCCCGAGGCCACCGCCAGCGGCTCACCCGTGACCTCGGCGGCGCGCCGATCCGCCTCGACCTCTCGGTCGGCGGCGACGGTGCGGAAGGAGACGTGCGCCAGCGGGTTCCACGCCATGAGATCGCGCAGCATCCCGGCGGCGAACACCAGCTGGACGTCGTGCGCCTCGAGGTGCGCGAGCTCGTGTGCCAGCACCGCCTCTGCCTCGTCGAGCTCGAGGCGGGACAGCAGCTCGCCGGAGACGAGGATGCGCGGGTGCCTGCCCCCCACCGCAAACGCACCGGGGTGCCCCTCGGGCAGCGTGAGGACCTCGGGGCAACGTTGCATGCCCATGGCGTCGCACAGCGAAGCGACGACCTCGGCCACCGGGATCCCGGCCACCGCGCCGGGCGGCCCGCAGCGCTGCAGGAGCCGGTGCACGAGCCATGCCCCCAGCAGCCGGCGGGCGATCATGATCGCACTCAGGGATGCGCCGACAATCAGCAGCATCCTGCCGGCAGTGCCCGACAGCGCGTACATCCGCACCCGCTGATGACCGTCGGACAGCAGCAGCAGGTGGGCAAGCCTGCCCGTCGAGCGGAACAGCGAGTCCACCGGCTCGAGCACCGAGACCTCGGGCAGGACGGCGTGGGCGTACAGGAACGCGCCCACCGGCGGCACCAGCAGGGGCAGCAGCAGCAGCAGTCCCGAGGCCCGGCCCCCCGGCCGTCTGATCAGGTTGCGCAGCAGCAGGGCGGCCGTCACGGTCACAAGCGAAGCCGCCAGGAGCAGGACCCACACGGAGTCCGTCTCGATCGTGACGACCGTCGGAGCCGCGAAGCTCACGTCGGCGATCGGTCCCTCCTTGCCTCTATCGCCGCACGCAGCCTCTCGATCACCTCTTCGTCCTCCTCGCCGACGCGGTCCACGAAGTAGGCCACGGCCGGCTCCGGGAAGTGATCCACGAGCCAGTCGACCACCGATTTCACCGTCGAGCGCGCGTACTGGTCGCGCGACAGCTGGGCCGAGTAGCGATGTGCGGGGTGCGATTCGGTGCGGCGCAGGAGACCCTTGTCGGCGAGGCGCCCGAGGGTCGTCATCACCGTCGTGTAGGCGATCGGCCTGCGCGCGCAGATGGCGGCGTGGACGTCACGTACCGTGACCTCTCCCCGGGCCCACACGACCTCCATGATCTCTGCCTCGAGCGGGCCGAGGATCTTGGACAAGCTGTGCCTGCGTCTCGCGGCCATCCGTCTCCCCCAGATCGAGCTCGGACCAGATCGTACGCCAACCCCGCCCCTAGGACCACGTCTGCAACATTCGTACCCTGCCGCCCGGGCTTCATCCCCTGGCGAGCTCGACCAGACGGGGCATGATCTGTGGCCCCATCAGGTGACCAATGGCACCGTCGCGGGTGGCGGTCTCGCCGAAGGAATCGACCCCATCGGGGGACACCCCCGCCCCCGCTATCAGCAGCGGAACCGGTGCGTCGGTGTGCGCCTTGCGCACGCACGAGGTGGAGTGGTCGGCGGTGACCGCCACGAGGCCACGTCCGAGATCGAAACCGTCGAGCAGGGCGCCGAAGAAGATCGCGTCGATCCGTTCGATGTTGGCCAGCTTCGCCTCGTGGTCTCCGTCGTGCGCCGGTACGTCGGGACCCTTGATGTGGATGTAGAGCCCGTCGTAGCCCTCGATCGCCTCGAGCGCGAGCTGCGCCCACGCCTCGTACTGCTGCTCCTCGGGGATTCCGGTGGGGGCTTCGACCGCACCCATACCGGTGAGACGGGCGATCCCGAGCTCGACCGGCATCTCCACGAAGCAACCCATGTCGGGGCCGAAGCGGCGTCTGAAGGGGACGAGGTCGGGCAGGTGGTCGCCGGCGTCGCGGGTGAGCACGAAGTTGCCGGGCAGCTTGCCTGCGGCGCGCCGCCTGCGGTTGACCTCGCTAGCTTCCAGCACCTCGTGCGCGGCGGCGAGCCACCGGTTGGTGAGCTCCGCCGCCCGCCGGGCCGCGGGATCGTCCTCGTGCCCGCGCAACGGGGCCACGGTCACCACCTTGTTCTCGAAACTCGCCCGTGCCACGCCGAGCGCTCCCTCACGCCCGTAGGCGGGGTCGGAGTTCTCGATCTCTGCCGACAGCGGCCCCTCGTCGCTGCGCAGCACCAGCGCGCCGCGGTGCCCGACCGTGGCCCGAAGCTCGAAGGACGCGCCGTCGAGGGTCACCCCGGAGTTGATCGCATCGGCGAGCTCGTGAGCCTCCTCGGACGACAGGTCGCGTCCCACCCGGCGGTCGACGATCGTCCAGCCCCCGTCGTCGCTCTCGACCGTGGCGAAGTTGACCCGGTACGCGAGATCCCCTTCACGCACCTCGAGTCCTGCGCCCACGGCCTCTAGCGGCCCACGACCGGTGTGATGCTCATGGGGGTCGTAGCCGAGGATCGCGAACACCGCGATGTCGGACTCGGGTGCGATGCCCTCCCCGACGGTCGTGACGTAGCCGCAGCGCCCCTGCGCCGCAAGGTGATCGAGGTAGGGCGTGCGTGCCGCCTCCAGGGGCGTGCGCCCCCCGAGCGCATCGATCGGGTCGTCGCCGAGCCCGTCGAGGATCACGTACAGGAAGGGTGTCGTCATGGCTTGCTCGCCTTGACTATGGCGGCGAAGTCGGCGGCATCGAGGGACGCCCCCCCGACCAGCAAACCGTCGACGTCCGGCCTGCCCATCAGCGCCGCCGCGTTGCCCGGCTTGACGCTCCCTCCGTACTGGATCCGCACGGCACGCGCGGCGTCGTCGCCGGACACGTCGGCGATCACCGAACGGATGAAGGCGATCGTCTCCTGGGCGTCGTCCGGGGTCGCGGTACGCCCGGTACCGATCGCCCAGATCGGCTCGTAGGCGACCACGACCTTCGCCGGGTCCGCATGGAGTCCGTCGAAGGCCGCCTTCACCTGGCCCCCGACCTTGCCCTCGGTCTGACCCCCGTCGCGCTCGGCCTCGCTCTCCCCGACGCACACGATCGGCACGAGTCCGGCGCCCAGCACCGCGTCGAGCTTGCGGCGGACGATGTCGTCGCTCTCCCCGAAGTGCTGCCGGCGCTCGGAGTGTCCGACGATCACGTAGTCGACGTCGAGCGCGGCGAGCATCCGCGGGGACACCTCGCCGGTGTAGGCGCCCTCGTCCTCCCAGTGCACGTCCTGCGCCCCGAGCTTGAAGTGCAGACGGTCGGAATCGATCAGTGTCTGAACGGTCCGCAGCGACGTGAACGCCGGGCACAAAACGACCTCGACCGCGTCGAAGTCGAAGTCGTCAAGCTCGTAGGACAGCTGCTGCACCAGCATCAGCGCTTCGAGATGGGTGCGATGCATCTTCCAGTTGCCGGCGACGAGCGGCGTCTTCATCGGCGGGCCCCCGCAGCGCGCAACGCGGCGATCCCCGGCAGCTCCTTGCCCTCGAGGAACTCGAGGGAGGCGCCGCCCCCGGTGGACAGGTGGGTGACGGCGTCGGCCATGCCGAGCGCGTGCAGCGCGGCGGCCGAATCCCCACCCCCGGCGACGGTGTAGGCGCCGGCGCGCGTCGCCTCGGCAATCGCCTCGGCCACGGCGCGCGTCCCCTGGGCGAACGCGTCGATCTCGAAGATCCCCATGGGGCCGTTCCACAGCACCGACCCGGCACCTCTTATCGCCGCCGAGAACGCGTCCCGGGTGCGGGGGCCGATATCGACCGCGATCCGTTGCCCGATGTGCTCCACGGCCACGACCTCGTGAGCGGCCCCCGGCTCGGGAGCGTCGGCCGCCACGACGTCGGACGGCAGCAAGACCTCGACCCCGGAGCGCCCGGCTTCATCGAGCACGGCGGCGACCTCGTCGAGCCGTTCGTGCTCCACGCGCGATCGCCCGACGTCGATGCCCCGGGCCGCGAGCAGCGTGTTGGCCATGGCCCCGCCGACGCACAACGTGCGCACGCGCGGCAACAGGTTGCCGATCACCCCGAGCTTGTCTGACACCTTGGCCCCGCCGAGGACGGCCACGAAGGGCTCGTCGGGCGCCTCGAGCAGGCGCGACAGCCGCGCCACCTCCTCGGCGAGCAGGAGCCCGGCCGCCGCCGGGAGGCGCTGCGGGACGCCGACGATCGAGGCATGGGCCCGGTGGGCCGCACCGAAGGCGTCGTCCACGTACGCCTCGGCGAGCGACGCGAGGGCATCGGCGAAAGCGTCGTCGTTGGCCTCCTCCCCGGGCTCGAAGCGCAGGTTCTCGAGCATCACGACGGCGGCATCCGAGGCGCATGCGCGGCGGGCGTCGTCCCCGACGACGTCGCCGGCCGCCCTCACGGCCAGGCCGAGCAGATCCCCGAGGCGGGAAGCGACCGGGCCCATGCGCAGCTCCTCCACCACCTTGCCCCGGGGCCGGCCGAGGTGCGAGCACACCGCGAGGCGCGCTCCGCGCTCCAGCAAGGCGCGCAGCGTCGGCAGCGAGGCCCGGATCCGCATGTCGTCTGCGACCTCACCGCGCTCCAGCGGCACGTTGAGGTCGCAGCGCACCAGCACCCGGCGCCCGTGCACGTCGAGCGAGTCCAGCCCCGGCAGACCCTCCATCGCCCGGGGAGTCTAGTGGACCGTCGCCGCCCCGCCCCGGAGGCGCCTACAGGCGGCTCGCCACCAGCTCGGTCACGTCGACCAGACGGTTCGAGTAGCCCCACTCGTTGTCGTACCAGCCCAGCACCTTGACCAGGCGGCCGTTGGCCATCGTCGAGGCCGCGTCGAAGACGCACGAGTGGGGGTTGCCGACGATGTCGGACGAGACGATCGGGTCCTCGGTGTACTCGAGCACGTCCCGCAGGCTCGACGACTGCGACGCCTCACGGTAGGCGTTGTTGACGTCGTCGACGCCGACCTCGGACCCGAGGACCGCGACGAGGTCGGTGATCGAGCCGTCGGGCACCGGGACCCGCAGCGCGATGCCGTCGAGACGGCCCTCGAGCTCGGGCATCGCCAGCGACGTCGCCCGGGCCGCACCGGTGGAGGTAGGGATGATGTTGATCGCCGCGGCGCGCGCCCGGCGCAGATCCTTGTGCGGGAAATCGAGGATCCTTTGGTCGTTGGTGTAGGCGTGGCACGTGGTCATGAAGCCCTGCTCCACACCCCAGGTATCGTGCAGCACCTTGACCAGGGGCACGACGCAGTTCGTCGTGCACGATGCGTTCGAGATCACATCGTGCGATGCCGCGTCGTAGTCGGAGTGATTCACGCCCATCACGATCGTGATGTCCGCGTTCTTGGCGGGAGCCGAAATGACGACCTTGCGGGCACCGGCCTCGATGTGGGCACGGGCCTTGGCGGCATCGGTGAAGACCCCGGTGGACTCGACCACGACGTCCACCCCGAGATCACCCCACGGCAGGGCGGCGGGATCGCGCTCGGACAGGAAACGTATCTCGCTGCCGCCGATGGAGAACCCGTCGTCGGTGACTTTGATGTCGTCGGTCAGCTTGCCCAGGACTGAGTCGTAACGCAGCAGATGCGTGGCCGTCCCAACGTCCATCAGGTCGTTGATGGCTACGACCTCGAGATCGCTGCCCTTGGCACGCAGCGCGCGCAGGAAGTTGCGCCCGATCCGCCCGAATCCGTTGACTCCGATGCGCGTGGCCATCACCGCTCCCTCCTCGTGCCCGGCCTTGGGGCCATCCTACGCAAGGCGGGACGACGGGTCGGACCCGCTCAGCGCAGCCGCGCCACCGCTTGCAGGGCGGCGGCGAGCGCGGCGGGCTCGTGGCCCCCGTCCGGCGCTGCGACCGTGGCCGCGTGCACCGTCACGCCGCGGCTGCGCAGCTCCTCGGGATCGAAGGCAACCCCATCGCCCTCGATCACGGGGTGGTTGACGATCACCGCATCGACGCATGCGCCGGCATGGCTCGTGAGGGCGTCGAGGTGGGCCACGGCGTCGAGGCCGAAGGTCTCGCCCTTCTGCATGCGGGAGTTGCACACGAACACCCGCTGCCCCCGAGAGCGGCGGACCGCGGCGCCCACCTCCGGGACCAGCAGTGTGGCGATCAGGCTCGTGAACAGGCTGCCGGGCCCCAGCACGATCTGGTCGGCCGCGCCGATCGCCGCGATCGCGGCCGGCTCCGCCGGCGGATCGGGAGGGTCGAGGAAGACCGCGTCGATCGGCGCGCGCGTGCGTGCCACGGCCACCTGGCCCTGGACCATGCCGTCGCCGACCCGGGCGACGAGGTCGACCAGGGCGGTGGTGGCCGGGTGCACGCGCCCCTGCGCCCGCAGCAACCGCCCCGCCTCGTGGACCGCGGCCGTGAAATCGCCGGTCATCTCGGTCAGGGCCGCGATCACGAGGTTGCCGAGGGCGTGGCCGGTAAGGGTCCCGCCTGCAAAGCGGTGCTGCCACAGCCGGGCCGCGTCCTCGTCGCGCGCCAGGGCGACCAGGCAGTTGCGGATGTCCCCCGGGGGCGGGATCCCGAGCTCCCGGGTGAGCCGGCCGGACGACCCTCCGTCGTCGGCGACGCCGACCACCGCGGCGATGTCCGACGCGTAGCGGCGCGCCGCCCGCAGCGTCGCCGCCAGCCCGTGGCCTCCGCCTATCCCCACGACCCTCACGATGTGCCGGCCCCCCCGGTCACGCCGCCGGCTGCTCGTCGACGTCGCGGTGGGTCACGCGGCACGGCAGCCCGACCTGCGCGGTGAGCCGGCGGGCGAGCTCCTCGGCCAGCACCACCGACCGGTGCCGGCCTCCCGTGCACCCGATCGCCACCGTGAGGTAGTGGCGCCCCTCCCGCCGGTAGCCGGGCAGCAGCAGTGCCAGCAGGTCGACCACCGAGCGCACGAACGCCTCGGCCCCCGGTTGCGACATCACGTAATCGCGCACCGGCTCGTCGCGCCCGCTCAGCGAACGCAGTTCGGGCACCCAGTGCGGGTTGGGCAAAAAGCGCGCATCGAAGACCATGTCCGCGTCGACCGGCACCCCGTGTTTGTAGCCGAAGGAGATCATCGTCGCGGTGAGGGTCTCCGGCGCGTCCTGTTCGAACGAGCGGGCCATGCGGGCCCGCAGCTCGTGCACCGACAAATCGGAGGTGTCGACGATGAGGTCGGCGACGTCCTGCAGCGGGCTCATGAGCTCACGCTCCGCCTTGATGCCGTCGACCACTCGCCCGTCGGGGGCCAGCGGGTGCCGCCGGCGCGTGGCATCGAAGCGCCGCACCAGCGCTTCGTCGGATGCGGTGAGGAACACGAGGCGGAACTGCGGCAGGCTCCGCCTGAGGCGGGCGACGGCATCGGCGGCTTCGTCGAAGAAGGATCCGCCGCGGGCGTCGATCACCAGCGCGACACGGTCGATGCGGTTGCCGGGGGCGAAGGCCAGCGACAACATCGTCTGGATCAGGGCCGGGGGCAGGTTGTCGACCACAAACCAGCCGAGGTCCTCGAGCGCGGCCGCGGCCTCGGAGCGCCCGGCCCCCGACAGCCCGGTGATGACCGTGACGCGCGCCTCCGGCGGGGTGTGCTCGGCCTGGTCCCCCGTGTCGCGCACCGCGCTCACGATGCCCTCCGGTCGGGCGAGCCCTCCGGATGCAGAGCCTCGTAGACGGCCTCTGCCACGCTCTGGGGCATGCCCGGCACCGCCGCCAGTTCCTCGACCGACGCGGCCCGGATCCTACGCACCGAACCGAAGCGCTTGAGCAGCGTCCTGCGGCGAGCGGGTCCCAGGCCCTTGACGTCGTCCAGCACCGATCGCGTCATCCGCTTGCCCCGGCGCCGGCGGTGGTAGTCGAGGGCGAAGCGGTGGGCCTCGTCACGGATCCTCTGCAGCAGGTACAGGGCCTCTGAGCCGCGCGGGATCCGCACCGGATCGGACCTGCCGGGCACGAACACCTCTTCCATGCGCTTGGCCAGAGCGACCACGGTGACGTCGTCGATGCCGAGCTCCTCGAGGACCTCGACCGCCCGGTTCAGCTGGCCCTTGCCCCCGTCGATCACCACGAGGTTGGGCGGGTAGGAGAAGCGCCCGCGGCGCGCCGGCGCACCGTCGCGGCCTTCCTCCAGCAGGCGCGTAAAGCGTCTCCGCACGACCTCGCCCATGTTGGCGAAGTCGTCCTGGCGCCCGGGGTTGTAGCGGATCGCGAAGCGTCGGTAGTCGCTGCGTTTGGGCAGGCCGTCCTCGAACACCACCATCGACCCGACCGCTTCCGTGGGACCGGTGTTGGAGATGTCGAAGCACTCGATCCGCAGCGGCGCTTCGTGCATACCGATGTGGTCCTGTAGCTCGCGCAGCTGACGGGAGCGCGCGGCGAAGTCGGAGGCCCGCTTGAGCCTGTGCTGGGCGAAGGCCTCGCGCGCGTTCTCGTTGACGGTCTCCAGAAGCGCACGCTTCTCCCCGCGTCGCGGCACCCGCACCGTCACCCGGCCCCCGCGTCTCGAACTCAGCCACGACTCGAGCAGCTCGCGCTCGGGCACCTCGACCGGCACCAGCACCTGCTTGGGCACCTCGGAGTCGGTGTAGAGCTGCTCGATGAACCCGCTCACGAGCGCCCCGGTGCCGAGCTCCTCGACCTTGTCCACCGTGTAGCCCTTGCGTCCGGTGACCCGCCCGCGCCGCACGAAGAACACCTGGAGCGCGGCCTCGAGCTCGTCCTCGGCGATGCCGATCACGTCGAGGTCCTCGGTGCCGGAGGACACCATCTGCTGGCGTTCGATCACCTTGCGCAGGTTGATCAACTGGTCCCGGAGGCGAGCGGCAACCTCGTACTCCTGGCGCGCCGCGGCCTCCTTCATCTCCGTTTCGAGGCGCCGCACCACGGGACGGGTGTTGCCGTCGAGGAAGTCGCACAGGGCATCGACGATCTCCCGGTGCCCGGCGGCGTCGATCGCTCCGACGCACGGCCCCGAGCAGCGCTCGATGTCGTACAGGAGGCACGGCCGGCCCCGCCGGCGGCAACGGTCGAACACCGCCTGCGAACACGTCCGCACCGGAAAGGTCCGCAGCAGCATGTCGAGGGTGTCCCGGATCGCGTAGGCATGAGCGAAGGGACCGTAGTAGCGCACGCCCTTGCGCTTGGCTCCCCGCATCACGCGCGCCCTCGGGTACTCCTCGTCCACCGTCACCGCGAGGTACGGGTAGCTCTTGTCGTCGCGGTAACGAACGTTATAGCGGGGTCGGTGCTCCTTGATCAGGTTGAGCTCGAGATGCAGGGCCTCGACCTCGTTGTCGGTGACGATCCATTCGAGGTCGCGCGCGGCCTCCACCATCGCCCGGGTGCGTGGGGCGAGGTCGCTCTGGAAGTAGTTGCTGAGGCGGGAACGCAGCGACTTGGCCTTGCCGACGTAGATCACCCGCCGGTCGGCGTCGCGGAACAGGTAGACGCCGGGGCTCGCCGGGATGCTCGCCGGCGGCGGCCGCTGCAACCCGGTCTCGGTCCGCATAGCCCGATCGTCCCATGCAGGGCGGGGTCCGGGCACCCCCCTCAGGGCCCCGCGTCTCCTTGCAGCAAGTCGGGCCGGCGCCGTTCGGTCGTCCGGCGCGCCTGCTCCGCCCTCCAGCGCGCGATCGCCTCGTGGTCGCCCGACAGCAGGACGTCGGGGACCCGCATGCCCCTGAACTCGGCGGGACGCGTGTAGTGCGGATGCTCCAGCAGCCCGCCGGCGTGGGACTCGGTGCGAACCGACCCGGGGTTGCCGACGACGCCGGGGAGCAGACGGGTGACGGCCTCGATCACCACGAGGGCCGCGACCTCTCCTCCGGCCAGGACGTAGTCGCCGATCGACAGCTCCTCGTCGGCGAGCCCGAGCGCGACCCGCTCGTCCACGCCCTCGTAGCGCCCGCACACGAGCACGAGGTGGGCCATGGCAGCCAGCGCTTCGCAGCGTCGTTGAACGAGCCGCCGCCCGCGCGGCGACAGCAGCACGACGTGGGCTTCGGGAGCGTCGAGCGCCTCGACCGCGGCGAACACCGGCTCCGGGCGCAGCACCATGCCGGCCCCGCCGCCGTAAGGGGCGTCGTCGACCACGCGGTGGCGCCCCAGCCCGTAGAGGCGGAGGTCGTGCACCCGCACGTCCACCACCCCGGCGGCCACCGCACGCCCCAGCAGGCTCGTGCGCAGGGGTGCGTCGAAGAGCTCGGGGAACAGGGTGACGACGTCGATCCGCACCGGCGACCTCAGTCCAGCAGACCCGGCGGAGGGTCGATCACGACGCGGCCGGCGGAGAGATCGACCCGGGTCACGATCGCTGCCACCATCGGCACGTAGCGCTCGCCCGCCGCGGTGTCGACCACCAGCAGGTCCTGGGCGGGAGCCGGCCGGACCTCGCTGACGGTCCCCAGCCGCGTGCCGGCGGTATCGGTCACCACGAGCCCGACGAGCTCGTGGGGCCAGTATTCGTCGTCGTCGAGGTCACGGACGTCGGACGCGGGCACGTACAGGGTGCCGCGCAGGCTGTCTGCCGCCGAGCGGTCCTCGTAGCCCGCGAACGTCACCAGGAGCCGGTCGCCGTGGCGGCGCGACCCCGCGACCACGAGGGCCCGGCCGTCCTCGTGCAGCAACCGGGAGCCGGCGTTGAAGCGCCGGGGATCGTCGGACACGGGGACCACGTAGACCTCGCCCCGGACGCCATGCGGCTTGCCGACCCGGCCCGCCAGCAGCCGGTCGGGGCCCTGCGTCAGTCCACCACCTCGACCCCGTAGCTGGTCCCGGCCCTCTGCCCGGCCGCCTTGGCCAGCACGCGCAGGGACTGGATCACCCGCCCGCGTCTGCCGATCACCTTGCCCATGTCGTCGGGGTGCACGGAGATCTCGATGATCGTCTCTCCCGGGCGATCCCCTTCGACCTCGGTTATCTCGGCCTCCTCGGGATGATCCACCAGCCACGGCAGGACGTATGCGATCAGCTCCCGCGACAACCGGCCCTCCCCGGCTGCGTCATCCGACTACTCCCCCTCGCCGGAGCCGGCCGGCGGCGCGGCCGCCGGCTCCTGCTCGGGGCCCACCGAAGCCGCGGCGGTGGCGCGCCGACTATTGGCTGCAGCGGGGAGCGCAACCCAGCGACACCGTGCGCAAGCTGCTCGACAT
>CADDZG010000054.1 GCA_902812355.1 Actinomycetota bacterium
CCTCACCCCTCGGGCAGCGGCCGCGCCGGGCGCAGGTGGGGCACGAGCTCGACCGCCACGATCGCGGCCATGATGAGACCTGCCCCGATCCAACCCTGCACCGACAGGGAGCGGCCGGTAAACACCCACGCGAACAGCCCGGCGAAGGCGGGCTCGCTGGCGAGGATCAGCGCGGTGCGGGCCGGCGGCGCGTGGCGCTGCGCGTAGGTCTGCACGAAGAAGCCGAGGGCGCTGGCGAACACCGCGGTGACGGTGAGAGCGACCCACACCGTCCATCCGCTCGGCACGGGCAAGGCCCCCTGCGCGGCCCCCGCCACCAGCGATACGACCCCGCAGATCCCCAGCTGGATCACGAGCAGGCCCCCGATTGCGTGGTCGCGCGCCGCCCGGTCGGTGGCGAGGATGTGCAGGGCGAAGCAGCACGCGCAGCCCAGCACCAGCAGGTCGCCGACGAGGTGCACGTCGCCGCCGGTCCCGGTCATGAGGTAGAGGCCGATCGCCGACACCACCGCCGCCGCCCACGCCAGGCCCCCGGCCCGCTGGCCGAGCAGCAGCGCGCCGAGCAGCGGGGTCAGCACGACGTACATCCCGGTGATGAACCCCGCGCTTGCCGGCGACGTGAGGTCGAGCCCGAAGGTCTGCAGGACGTAACCGCCGGTAAGGAACGCGCCCATCGTGAGCCCGGCCCGCCATCCACCGCCCGACAGCCTCCGCACATCGCGCCAGAACAAGGGGAGCACGAGCAGGGTCGCCCACACGAAGCGGTAAGCGAGGAAGGCCATGACCGGGAAGTGGGCGATCGCGTCCTTGATCAGCACGAACGTGAGGCCCCATATCGCCGCGATCGCGACGAGCCCGAGCTCGGGCAGCGGCAGGCGCACCCGCCGGCCGCCGGTCACGCTAGGCGCGTTCGGGGAGCCCATCCCGTTCGATCTCGTCCAGCAGCGCCACGGCGCGGCGCAGGTGCGGGATCGTGATCGAGCCCCCGACCACGAGCGCGACCGCGAAGACCTCGAACAGCTCGCGGCGGTCGACGCCGAGCTTGACGCACTGGATCACGTGGTAGGAGACGCAGTCGTCGCAACGCAGCACGAGCGAGGCCACCAGCCCCAGCATCTCCTTGGTGCGCGCGCCGAGTGCGCCCTCCTCGTAGGCGCGCCCGTCGAGGTTGAAGAAGCGCCGCACCACGAGGTTGTCCTCGGACAGGATCCGCTCGTTCATCTCGCTGCGGAAGCTCTCGAAGGCATCGAGCCTCTCACCCATGCCGGGCTACCCCCTTGACCTGATCCGTGGACGACCTGTGCGCACCCGGCCCGGACCCGGACCGGATCACCAGCGACCCTATCGGCCCGGCTCGGCCACGACGCCCACCGAGCGGTGCAACGCCGGCCGCGACGCGCGCCATGCGGGGTTCAGGGGTTGGCGGCCCGCAGCGCGGCGCGGATCTCCTCGGCGTGGTCGGGTAGCCAGCGGGCGACCGCATCCGCGATCGTGTCCGGGGTGACCGGCCTGCCCGCCTGGCGGAGCGCGAGCACCGTCTTGTACACGAACGATCGGTACTCGGCGGGGACGCGCACCCCGTCGACCTCGCCCGTGCGTTGCCACGCGCGCTCGAGCTCACCGACCGCGGGGTCGTCCCACCAGTGCTCGAGCCCGGTCCGCAGGGCCGCCGAGCGCAGCGGGACCACGTTGACCGGCTTCGACCCGGGCCGCCGCCAGCGCGGCGCCTCCAAGTGGTCGGGCTCGTAGGACAGGCGCTTGGCGTGGAGCGCAGCGTAGCCCTCGGGCGGCTCGATCCGTAGCACCAGGCGCAGGGTGCGTCCGTGCTCGTCGGGGAAGTTGCCGGCGTTGCGGTAGGCGAGAGCCTCGGGGATCGACAGGGGACGCGCGTTCGACTCCGGCACGCCCTCCTCGCCCCGCTCGCGTGCCAGCTCGAGCTCGAGGTCCCGCACGCTCATCAGGTACCAGCCCTCGCGCAGAGCCACGCGAGCAACCTAGTGCGCGTCGCGCCGCAGCAGGGAACGCAGCTCGACGTCCTCGTCGCCGAGGAGCTCGGGCGGCACCCGGCGCCCGACCAGCCGGCGGGCCACGCGTGCTTCGGCGGGACGATCGAGGGTGATCGCCCCCCGCACCACGCCGTCGCGCAGCAGGAAACGGGTGAACCCCCGAGGGCCGAGCACGCCGCGGGTCACCGCCTGGGCCGTCGCGGAGGGGTCGCCGGTGACCTGGAGGTTGTGGCCGTACTGGTCGCTCCAGAACCAGTGGGGCTCGTCGTGGCGCGCCGACTGCCCGGCGATCACCCGCCCGACCACCGCCCCCTGGCGCAGGGCGTTGTCAAAGTGCTCGACCCGCACCGGAGCCTCGTACATCGGGTGACGGTGCCGGGCGACGTCGCCGGCGGCGAAGACCCCCTCGGCGGCGGTGCGGCACGACTCGTCGACGATCACCCCGTCGGAAGCCGCAAGCCCGGCGCGTGCCGCGAGCTCGTCGCGCGGGACGATGCCGAGCCCGACCACCGCAACGTCGCCCTCCAGCACGCGGCCCCCAGCGACGCGCACGGCGATGCCGTCCGACCCCGGCTCGACCGCCTCGACCGGCGCACCGAGGTGCAGCTCGACGCCGTGGTCCCGGTGGATGCGCGCCAGGACGTCGCCGACCTCGCCGAGCACCGCCATCGGGCGCGCTGCGGCCTCGGCGAGCACGACCTCGGCCCCCGCGGCGCGCGCGCTCGAGGCGATCTCACAGCCGATGAAACCGCCGCCCACGACGACGACGCGCGCACCAGGGCGCAGGAACGCGCCGAGGGCGTCGGCGTCGTCGATCGTGCGTAGCGTGAGCACGCGCTCGTGATCCGGGCCGATCCGGCGCGGCCGTCCCCCGGTGGCGAGCAGGAGGGCATCGAAGCCGAGGGAACCGCGTTCGGTGACGACCCTGCGCTCGGCCACCGACACCTCATCGACGCGCGTGCCGGTCAGCAGCTCGACGTCGTTGTCCTCGTACCAGGTCTCCGGGAACGGATGCAGGTCGGCCGGCCCGGCTGCCCCGGTCAGATAGTCCTTCGACAGCGGCGGTCGCTCGTAGGGGGGCCGCGGTTCGTCCCCCACGATCGTCACGCCGCCGTCGTAGCCGGCCCCGCGCAGGGCGTGCGCCGCCGCCATGGCGGCGACCCCGCCGCCCACTATCACGACCCGGCGCCGGTCCACGAGCGCCGACGTTACGACAGCGGCGCCACAGGGATAGCCCGGGCGTGGTGGTTATCCTCGCTGCCGTGCGCGCCATAACCGTGATCCCCGGTCGCAAGGACTCCGCCGAACTGTCCGAGGTGCCCGAACCGCCGGCCGACGACGGCGACGTCCTCGTGCAGACGCTGGCGGTAGGGGTGTGCGGGACCGACACCGAGATCGTCTCCGGCGCCTACGGGTGGGCCCCTAAGGGGCGCGACCGCCTCGTGATCGGCCACGAGTCCCTCGGGCGGGTCCTCGAGGCCCCGGACGGCAGCGGGCTCGCCGAAGGCGATCTCGTCGTCGGCATCGTGCGCCGGCCGGATCCGGTGCCGTGCGAGAACTGCGCGGTCGGCGAATGGGACATGTGCCGCAACGGCCGCTACACCGAGCGCGGCATCAAGCAGCGCGACGGCTATGCGTCCGAGCGCTACCGGGTCGAAACCGGTTTCGCGGTCAAGGTCGACCCCTCGCTCGAGGACGTCGGGGTCCTGCTCGAGCCGGCGAGCGTGGTCGCCAAGGCGTGGGAGCACGTGGATGCGATCGGCCGGCGGGCGCGCTGGCAGCCGCGCGTCGCCCTGATCACGGGTGCCGGACCGATCGGCCTGCTCGCCGCGCTGCTCGGGGCCCAGCGGGGCCTCGAGGTGCACGTGCTCGACCGGGTCAGCGACGGCCCCAAGCCGAAGCTGGTTACGGATCTCGGTGCGAGCTACCACACCGGGGCCATCGCCGAGGCGTGTCCGCCGCCCGACGTCATCGTCGAGTGCACCGGGGTCGGACGGCTCGTGTTCGACGCCATGGAGCACGTCGGCAACGGCGGCGTCGTGTGCCTCACCGGGGTGTCCTCCGGGGGCCGCAGCCTCGCGATCGACGCCGGCTCGCTCAATCGCGAGATGGTGCTGGAGAACTCGGCGGTGTTCGGTTCGGTCAACGCCAATCGCCGCCACTACGAGCAAGCGGCTCATGCCCTCGCGGCCGCCGACCGGTCGTGGCTGCGGCGCCTAATCACGCGCCGCGTCCCTCTGCAGCAGTGGTCGGACGCCCTCCGGCGGCGCCCGGACGACGTCAAGCCGGTGATCGACCTCACCCTCTAGGGAGGGCCCAACCCAGGACCGACTCTCTAGGGAGGGTCCAACCCAGGATCGGGGCGGGCGTTGCGTCCGAAAGATACGTACTTCTACCTATCGAAGTCGTCTGTCCGCGCGCCGATCGACGGGGTACAACGGAGCCAGCTTGGGGAACGGGCCACATAAGGAGACCTCGATGGAAGCGGGCATCGCAGGTACCGACGTACCGGCACGGGAGGCGCTGGACCTCTTCTACCAGCTGGAGCTCTTCCTGTTGGTGCCCGAGGCGATGGCCGTGCTGGCGCGCTACCGGTCACAGGACCTCGAGGAGCCGGGGGAGCTCGCCGCCGCAGCCGGTTGAACTGCGGGGCATCCGTCCCACAGGCCCCCGGCCCCTAACCTTGCTCGAAACGGGGTGCGCGCTTCTCGCGCACCGCGGCGATCCCCTCCCGCACGTCCGGACCGGTGAAGCCGAGGAACTCGAGCGCCGCAGAGTCGTCGAAGATCGGCCCCGCCAGCCGCAACCACTGGTTGAGCGCCCGCTTGGTCCACGACAGCGCGGTCGGGGAGCCGGCGGCGAGCCTGCGGGCGATCGCCAGAGCCCGCTCCTGCACCTCGGCGTCGTCCACGCACAGCGACACGAGCCCGCAGCGTTCGGCCTCCTCGCCGCTCAGCGGCTCGCACAGCAGCAGGTGGTACTTCGCCTTGGCCATCCCGCACAGCAGGGGCCACACGATCGCCGCGTGGTCGCCGGCGGCGACGCCGAGCCGGGTGTGGCCGTCCACGAGGCGGGCCGAACGCCCGGCGACCGAGACGTCGGCGAGCAGGGCGACGACCAGTCCGGCCCCCACCGCCACCCCCTCGATCGCCGACACCACCGGCTTGGAACAGTCGATCAAGTTGTAGACGAGGTCGCGCGTCTCGCGCAGGACCCGGGCCCGGGTGGCGAAGTCGGCGGCGATGTCCTCGACGAGCTCGAGATCACCGCCGGACGAGAAGTTGCCGCCGGCGCCGGTGATGATCGCAACGCGCGCCTCGGGATCGGCGTCGACCGCCCGCCACACCTGCACCAGCTGGGTGTGCATCCGGGCGGTGACCGCGTTGAGCTTGCCCGGGGTATCGAGCACGATGCGCACGATGCCCTCCTCCGGGCGGTCGATCGCGAGGCTGTCGAAGGACCCGTAGCCGGCCGGCACAGCACCTCCTTCCGCCGCGGACGATAACGCGCGTTGTGCGCCGGCCGTAGGGTCACAGCCATGACCGGCGAGGTTCACTACACCGATCCCTTCGCCGACCCCGCCGAGGCACGCTCCCCGGTGCGCCGGCTGCGGGGCAGGTTGGCGGCGCCGGTGACCCTGTGGACCTCGGGGCCTCCGGAGGCACGCGCCGGGCTTACCGTGTCCTCGCTGCTGATCGCCGACGGGTCCCCACCGCAGCTGCTCGGACTGATAGCCGACACCAGCGACCTCCACGACGCGCTCGTGGACACCGGCCGCTTCGTGGTGCACGTGCTCGAGGACCGCCACCGCCGCCTCGCCGAGCGCTTCGCCGGGCTCTTTCCCAGCCCCGGCGGCCCCTTCGCCGACCTCGACGTCGTTGACACCCCCCACGGCCCCCGGATCGAGGGGCTCACCACCAGGGCGGCGTGCTCGGTGGCGGCGATCGATCAGGCTGGCTACTACCGTCTGGTGCGGGGCACGATCGACGACGTGACGATCGGGGAGTTGCACCACCCCCTGGTCCACTTCCGGGGCCGCTTCCGCCGCTTCGCGGACGCCTGAGGCCACGACGGCTGCGCGGCCCCGTCCCGTCAGCCGGCGGCGGAGCGCCGCGGGTGATCTTCTGCGTGAGCGCCGCGCTCCGACGCGGTTGCCGCGTCCTGCTGCGCGCCCCCAGGCGGCTGCGCCGCCGCACCGGCCTGGGGGGAGATCTTCTCGAGCCCGGTGCGGAACTCGCTTACCGTCTTGAGCGGCGACGTCGGTTCGCGGCTGCGAACCACCACCACCGCCACGAGGATCGCTGCGACCACCAGGCCGATAACGATGTAGAGCATCGGTCGTCGCCTCCCATCCGTCGCGGTCCGGCTGCGCCGTCACCGCTCGCCGGCAGCGCGTCCTACCTTAGAGGACCTACCGGCCCTGCGATGCTGCACCGAGCGGCGAGGTGATGACATGTCCCTGACCCTGGGAACCGGACCCTTCGGCCCCCACGCGCGCGGCCACTTCAACTTCGCGTACGAGTCGCCCGGGCACATCCTCTACCTCGAACCGCGCGACCGCCGGGTGCGCGGCGAGGTCTCCGGACGCACCGTAGTCGACTCCGAGCGCCCCTACCTCCTGCACGAGACCGGGCTGCCGCCCGTCTACTACTTCCCCGCCGACGACGTCGACGCGTCGCTGCTCGAGCCGTCGGACACGGTCACGGTGTGTCCGTTTAAGGGCACGGCCTCCTACCACCACGTCGTGGTCGGCGACCGCCGCGTTCCCGATGCGGTGTGGAGCTACCCCGAGCCCGTGGGAGGCGCCCCACCGCTCGCTGGCCTCATGGCCTTCTACTTCGACCGCCTCGACCGCTGGTTCGAGGAGGACGAGGAGATCCACGTCCATCCCACCGATCCCTACCACCGCATCGACCTGCGCCGTTCGCACCGCCACGTGACCGTGTCGCTCGGCGGGCGCACGCTCGCCGACACCAAAGACGCCGTGTGGCTGTTCGAGACCGGTCTGCCGGTGCGCCGCTACATCCCGCCCGAGGACGTCGACATGGACGCGCTACGGCGCAGCGACACCGTCACCCGCGACCCCTACAAGGGCGAGGCGGTGCACTACGGCGTCGAGGGCCACGACGACATCGCCTGGAGCTACCCAGACCCCTTACCCGAGACGGCAAGGATCGCCGGGCTGATCGCCTTCTACGACGATCGCGTCGACGTCGTCATCGACGGGGAACCGCAGGCGCGATAGCGGTGGGCCCGGCCGCGGCGGTTTCGGGCTCGGGCCGTCGCGACAGCGCACTGGGCCACCACATGCGCGCGCCGAGCTCCTCTGTGAGTGCCGGCACCAGCACCGAACGCACCACGATCGTATCCAGCAGCACGCCGAAGGCCACGAGGAAGCCGACCTCGGTGAGGGCCACGAGCGGCAAGACCCCAAGCACCGAGAAGGTGCCGGCGAGGATCACCCCGGCCGAGGTGATCACCCCGCCCGTAACCGCCAGCCCGCGTTGCATCCCGGCCCGGGTACCGACCTGCTGGGCTTCTTCGCGCACCCGGGCCATGAGGAAGATGTTGTAGTCGACACCCAGCGCGACGAGGAAGATGAAGGCAAGCAGCGGCAGGCTCGGCTCGATGCCGTCGAAGCCGAAGAGGTAACGGAACACGATCACGCTGACGCCGAGCGTGGCGGCGAAGGACAGCACCACGGTGAAGGCGAGCACCACCGGGGCCACCACCGCCCGCAGCAGGATCCCGAGGATCACGAGCACGATGAACAGCACGAGCGGCATCACGTAGCGGATGTCGCGCACGGCCGCGGTGCGGCTGTCGAGCTGCACCGCGGTCTCGCCTCCGACCAGGGCCCCGGCCCCCGGCACCGCGTGCACCCGGTCACGCAGCCGCTCGATCGTGGTGAAGGCCCGGGCGGCATACGGGTTACCGGCAAGGATCGCGTCGAAGCGCGCCAGCCCGTCGGTACGCTGCGGGGGCCCGAGCGAGGCGATCCCCGGGGTCTGGGCGGCGGCGGCCCGCACCGCGTCAAGCCGCGCCGGATCGCGCACCACGATGTCGGCCGGCGCGCTCACGCCTCCGGGGAAGGCGCCGGCGATGATCCTCTGACCGCGCACCGCCTCGGTGGCGACCCGGAACGAGTTGAGCTGGTTGGTCGTGGTGTCGATGCGGAAGATGCCGAGCGCCAGGATCACGAGCGCGCCCACGCACACCGCCCACACCGGGCGCGGCCGGCGCATGATCGCCGCGGCGATGCGCCCCCACACGCCGGTGAGCTCGCGCGGCTCGGACCCGTAGCGGGGCACAAACGGCCAGAACACGCCGCGCGGCAGCGCGACCAGCAGAGCCGGCAGGAGGGTGAGGCCGGCGGCGAGGGTCAACGCGATGCCGACCGCGCTCACCGGGCCGAAGCCCGACACGCTGTTCTCCACCGCCACCAGCAGACACAGCAGACCGGCGATCACGGTTGAGGCGGAAGCGAGGATGGCGGGGGCGGCCTTGCGCAACGCCGCGGCCATCGCCTCGTGCTTATCCTCGTGGCGCCGCAGCTCCTCACGGTAGCGGGCCACGAGCAGCAGTGCGTAGTCGGTGCCCGCCCCGAACACCAGCACGGTGAGGATCCCGGCGGTCTGACCGTTGATCAGCACGCCGGCCTTGGCGAGCCCGTAAGCCACCGCGTTGACCACCTGATGGGCGAGACCCACGGTGATCAGGGGGACCAGCCACAGGAACGGGCTGCGGTAGGTGACGAGCAGCAGCCCCGCGACCAGCAGCACGGTCGCCAGCAGGAGCTTGGTGTCGATGTCGCCAAATACGTCGATCGCGTCGGCCGAGATGCCGGCGGGCCCGGTGACCGCGGCCTCGAGATTGCCGCGGCCGTTGACCACGCGCCGCAGGGCGCGGACGTCGTTGATGATGCGGTCGGTGTTGTTTCCTACCCGCAGCGGCACCGAGAACAGCGCCGCCTGCCCGTCCGGTGCCGGCTCGAGCTGGCTCGGATCCAAGATGCTCGGCGATGCCAGTCCGGCGATCGCGTCGCGCTGGCGGGCGATCAGCGCACGGTCGGCCGCATCGAGCCCGCCGCGGTCCCGATATACGACGATCGCCGGGAGCAGCTTCGAGTCCGAAAAGCGCCGGCTGAGGTTCAGCACGCGGGTGGATTCGACGCCGGCCGGCAGGTAGCTCGACGCCTCGTTGTTCTCCACCGACTGCAGCTTGCCCGCGTAGCCGGAGGTCGCGGCGACTGCCGCGAGCCACAGCACGACCACGAGCCACTTGGTGCGGCGGCCGGTGACGGCCCGGATCAGGGGGTCGAGGGCTCTCATCTGTCTCTCCCGTGGCGACGCGTGGACAGGGACCGTTCCCCCCCGCCAGACTCTCCTACTACGCGCGCCGCCCCCTGTCCAGACCCCCGGCGTACCGGCCCCTGCGCAAGGCCGGGACGGCGCGCAAGGCCCCCCCGAGGCCCTAGGGGCGGACCGCCGGCACAAGCTCCGGCCGATCCGCCGGGATACGGGCGGGAAGGCCCGAAGATACCCCTAGGGGGTATAGTTGGCACCTCCGTGAGATCCGTTCGAGCGAAGGGGAAAGTAACGGCCATCGATCACCGCGACCAGGGATCCGGAGCGTCGCTTACCCGCAGTGCGGTCCGGGCGACGCTGCACTGTCTTACCGGATGCGCGATCGGCGAGGTCCTCGGCATGGTCGTCGCCACCGCCGCCGGGCTGTCGAACGCGGCCTCGATCGCGCTGTCGATCGCGCTCGCGTTCCTGTTCGGCTACGGCCTCACCCTCGGACCGGTCTACCGGGCCGGCGTCCCCTTCCGGCGCGCCCTGCGGCTCGCCCTGGCGTCGGACACGGTGTCGATCGCCACGATGGAGCTCGTCGACAACGCCTTCATCGTGGTCGTGCCCGGCGCGCTGGCGGCGGGCCTCGGCGACGGTCTGTTCTGGTGGAGCCTGCTGGCGAGCCTCGCCATCGCGTTCGTGCTCACCGTCCCGGTAAACCGCTTCCTCATCGGCCGCGGCCGAGGCCATGCCGTGATCCACGGTCTGCACTGACGCCGGGCCCCTTCGAAAGGGGGCGGGAAGCTCAGCCCGTGCGGCGCCGCAGCACCCCGAGGCGCTGGGAGTATTCGTCGGCGTCGATCTCGCCGCGGGCGTAGCGCTCGGCGAGCACCTCTTCGGCCCCGGCACGCCGCGACCACCGGCTCCTGCGCCCGAAGGCCCAGATCAGCGCCACCACGATCAGCAACCACGCCAGCGGGAAGAACGGGAACCACGGCCCCGCGCCCCACCCGTAGGCGCACACCGCTGCCAGCATCGATCCACCTCCTCGATAGCTCGGTAACGAGGCCCACCGTGGCAACCGCAGGGCCCGCCGTCGTCACCCGCGGGGAGGTTTTGGGCGTACGCCGGGCGTGGCAGGGACCGGACGGTCGCCTACGCGAACGCCGTCAGCCGCCCGGGCGCCAGCCCGGCCGCACGAGCCCGGACTCGTAGGCGAACACCACGAGCTGGGCGCGATCGCGCGCCCCGAGCTTCACCATCGCCCGGCTCACGTGGGTCTTGGCCGTCGCCGGGCTGACGAAGAGACGCTCGGCGATGTCCTGGTTGGACAGGCCCTGGGCGACGAGCCCGACGATCTCGCGCTCGCGCTCGGTAAGCAGCTCGAGCCCGGGCGGCACCTCGGGAGGGCGCGAGTGGGTGGCGAACTCCTCGATCAGGCGCCGGGTGACGCCGGGGGACAGCAAGGCGTCGCCGGCCGCCGCGGCACGCACCGCCCGTACGAGGTCGTCGGGCTCGGTGTCCTTGACGAGGAAGCCGGACGCACCGGCGCGCAGGGCCTCGAAGACGTACTCGTCGAGCTCGAAGGTGGTAAGGATCACGACCCTCACGCCTTCGAGGCGGGGCTCGGCCACGATCGCACGGGTCGCCGCGAGCCCGTCGAGCTCGGGCATGCGGATGTCCATCAGCACAACGTCGGGGCGCCGCGAACGCACCACCTCGATTGCCTCGGCCCCCGTGGCCGCCTCCCCCACCACCTCGACGTCGTCCTGGGAATCGAGCAGGGCGCGGAACCCCGCGCGCACGAGCGCCTGATCGTCGGCCAACACCACCCTGATCACGGAGCCTCCTCTGCCTGCCCGTCGACCGGCAGCACGGCGTGCAGCACCACGCCCCCGCGGGGAGCGTCGCGCACCTCGAGCCTGCCGCCCAGCGACGCGGCCCGCTCGGTCATGCCGGTGATGCCGCGCCCCCCGCCGGGCTTGCCGCGCCTCCCCCGTCCGTCGTCGGCAACCGTGACCGTGACCTCGGAGCCCCGCCGCCGCACCGCGACCTCGACGCGCGTTGCCCCGGCATGGCGCAGCACGTTGGTGAGCGCCTCCTGCACGATGCGGTAGACGGCGAGGTCGACCGCGGCGGGCAGGGTCCCGTCGTCGATGTCGGCGGCCACTTGCAACCCCGCGGCTCGGGCGCGTTCGAGCAGCTCGGGCAGGCGCGCCAGCCCGGGGGCCGGGCTGCGCTCGGCCGCGTCCTCGGGGTTGCGCAAGAGATCGAGGATGCCGCGCAGCTCGCTCAGCGCCTCGCGGCTGACGTCGCGGATCGCGGTGAGCGATCGTCTCGCCTGACCCGGTTCGTCGTCGAGCAGGTGGAGTCCGACGTTGGCCTGCACGTTGATCACCGAGATGCTGTGAGCGACGACGTCGTGGAGATCACGGGCGATGCGCAGCCGCTCCTCCCCGGCCCGCCGGCGTTCTTCCTCCTCGCGCAGGCGTGCCGCCTCGAGGGCGCGGGCCCGGCGCAGCCTTGCCGCCTCCCCGCCCACCCCGAGCACGAGCAGCCACGCCGCGAGCCCCACC
>CADDZG010000055.1 GCA_902812355.1 Actinomycetota bacterium
CGAGCTCGTGCACCTGGTGCAGGGTGGCGCCGACGTCTTCGGTCTTGGTCGTGGTCATCGACTGGATCGATATGGGGGCGCCCCCGCCCACCGGCACGCTGCCGACGTGTATCTGGCGGCTCTTGCGCCGCCGGAAGGTGTGGCTCATCGCGGTCACCGCCTCGCTCGTTTCCGGGCCGCGCCCTAGAACGGGCTCTGGATCGGCCGGGCCAGGTCGAGGTAGAGCACGGCCACCGACAGCAGCACGAAGAAGGAGATCACTGCCGCGGCTATCGGAACAAGTTTACGCACGTCGACCTGCCTACCCGTCACCGCCTCCCACAGCACGACCGCGAGGTGCCCGCCGTCCAGCGGCGGTAGCGGCAGCAGGTTCATGAGCCCGACGAACACCGTGAAGCCCACGATCAGCCCGACCAACGCGAGCCAGTTGCCGGTGGCCGAGCTCTCTCCGGCGATCCGCCCGGCCCCCACGATCCCGATCGGACTCCCAGACGGTTGGCGCGGCCCCTGGCCCCCGAGCGCGGCCCACAGGCGCCCGTCGCCGACCATCGAGAACACCTGACCGATCCCCACCGCCGAGTCGCGCGTGAGCGTCCACAGCTGACCGCCCGAGCGCGTGAGGGCGCGGCCGAACCCGGTCGTGCGGTACTCCGGCGCCGATGCGACCCCGAGGAAACCGATCACCTGCCGGCCGGCGCGCGCCGGGGGCAGGCTCCCACCTGGCGGCGCGTAGGCGACGATGCGCCCCGAGCCCGCCGCCAGCGCCTTGCCGAAGCGCACGTGCAGATCGATGCGCTTGCCGTCGCGCACGACGGTGAAGGTCGCGGCGTCGCCCGGATGAGCGCGGATGAAGTGCCGCACCTCGGCCCAGCGCGTCACCCGCCGCCCGTCGATCGCCACGATGCGGTCCCCGGCCTGGAAGCCGGCCTCGGCCGCTGCGGTGGTCCGTCCTGCCACGCTGCGCTCGATCCCGGCCACCTCGGTCGTTTGGTGCCCGGTCGGATAGCCGATCGTCATCGCCGTTACCACGAGCACGACGAAGGCGATCACCCAGTGGGTCGCCGAACCCGCCCCGATCACGATCGCCCGCGCCCACAGGGGCCGGCTGGTGTAGGAGCGCTCGCGGTCCTCGGGGGCGATGTCCTCGTAGGGGCTCATGCCGGCGATCTTCACGAAGCCGCCGATCGGCAGGGCCTTGATCCCGTACTCGGTCTCCCCGCGCGTGAACGACCACAGCGTCGGGCCGAAGCCGACGAAGAACTTGGGCGCCTTGAAGCCGAGCAGCTTGGCCGCCACGAAGTGGCCGTACTCGTGCACCATGATGATCACGAGGATCGCGGCGGCGAAAATGACGATGCCGAGCGCCATCAGGCGACCGCCGCGCCGATCGCGGCGCGCGCCTGCGCCCGTGCCCAGGCATCGGCTTCGAGCACGGCATCGAGCTCGCGCGCCTCGTGGCCGTCGTGCCGCCCCAGCACTTCGCCGACGACCCGGGTGATGTCGGTGAAGGCGATGCGTCCGTCGAGGAACGCCGCCACCGCCTCCTCGTTGGCCCCGTTGAGCACCGCAGGGTAGGAGCCTCCGGCACGCCCCGCCTCGTAGGCGAGCGCCACCGCCGGGAAGCGGTCGTTGTCCACCGGCTCGAAGGTGAGCGTACCGGTGGCGATCAGGTCGAGGGTGCGCGGCGGAGGGCCGAGCCGGTCCGGCGCGGCGAGCGCCGCGCCGATCGGGATGCGCATGTCGGGCGGCGCGGCCTGCATCACCACCGAGCCGTCGGACAGCACGACCATGCCGTGCACCACGCTCTGGGGATGCACCACGACCTCAATGCGCTCGTAGGGCATGTCGAAGAGGAAGTGCGCCTCGATGACCTCGAGGCCCTTGTTCATCAGGGTCGCCGAGTCGATCGTGATCTTCGGTCCCATCGACCACGTCGGGTGCGCCAGGGCCTGCTCGCGGGTCACCGCGGAGAGGTCGGCCACAGTGCGCAACGGCCCCCCCGAGGCGGTCAGCACGATGCGCTCCACGCACGCCGCGTCGCACCCGAGCAGGCACTGGGTGAGGGCCGCGTGCTCGGAGTCCACCGGCTCGATCCGGCCGCCGCCGCGCTCCTGGGCCACCCGGCACGCCTCTCCCCCGGCGACGAGGCTCTCCTTGTTGGCGAGCGCCAGCACCTTGCCGGCCGCCAGCGCGGCGACGCTGGCTCGCAGGCCGGCCGCTCCCACGATCGCGTTCAGCACGACGGCGACGTCGGGGTCCGAGGCGAGCTCGACCGCGGCCTCGGCCCCCAGCGCGGCGCGCCTGACCTTGAACTCGGCGGCCTGGGCCTCGAGCAGGTCGCGCCCGCGCCCGGCCACCAGGCCGACGACCTCGAAGCGCTCGGGATGGGCCCGCAGGACGTCGAGGGCCTGGCGGCCGATCGAGCCGGTCGAACCGAGGACCGCGACCCGCCGTCTGCTCGCCATGGACCCAAGTGTCACACGGCCGACCCCCTAGGCGCCCTGCCGGTCACAGGGCGACGTAGACGAGGTAGACGGCGACGAAGGGCAGGGTGAACAGGATGGCGTCGACCCGGTCGAGCATGCCGCCGTGGCCGGGCAGCAACCGGCCCGCGTCCTTGATGCCGAGCTCCCGCTTGACCAGGGACTCGATCAGGTCGCCGGCGGGGGCCAGAGCGGCCGCCAGCAGGCCCACCACCACCCCGTCGACGATCGCCAGGTGGGCGAACAGCGACCCGAGCACGACGCCGCCGGCGAGCGCACCCACCGTGCCCCCGGCGATGCCCTCCCACGACTTGCCCGGCGAGATCGACGGAGCAACGCGGTGGCGTCCGAGGTAGGTGCCGGCGAAGTATGCGGCGATGTCGAACAGCTCGACCGTCAGCACCGCGGCGATCAGCAGGCGCATGCCCCCGCCGGCGCCGTGCAGCGTCAGGGTGTAGGACGCGGCCGCGCCTCCGGCCCCGATCCACGTGGTCACCAGCAGCGTCCACGCGGCGTCGCCGGCGGCGTGCGGGCCGCGCCCGGGGCGCAGCGCGTACAGCAGGGCGAACAGCGCGGTGCCGGCGAGCGCCGCGGCGCTCCACGACAACCGGTCGAAGTAGCCGAGCAGCATCAGCGCGTAACCACCCGCCAGCCCCACCGGCACCGCCACCGCGTAGCCGCTGCGCCGCAACGAGTCGAGGATCTCGAACAGCGCGGTCATGACCGCGATCGACGCCAGGGCGAAGAGGTACGGGACCCCGAGCGCGTAGCACAGCGCCACCAGGCCGATCAGGATCACCGCCGTGGTGACCGCGGCCACCAGCGAGCGGGTGTGCGGGGACCCCAGGGGTCGTGAGCGCCCGCCCGCTTCGGGCGAGGTGTCGCTCACACCTCCGAGAGCTCCGCCTCTTTGCGCTTGAGGTTCTCGTCGATCTCTGCGACGTAGCGGTCGGTGAGCTTCTGGAGCCGGTTCTCGGCCACCCGCTCCTCGTCCTCGGACAGCGTCGAGTCCTTGCGCATCCGCTCGAGCTCCTGCTTGGCGTGCCGCCGGATCGAGCGCACCGCGACCCGGCCCTCCTCGGCTCGGGCGTGGGCGACCTTTATGAGCTCCTTGCGGCGCTCTTCGGTGAGCTCGGGGAACGCCAGGCGCACGACCGTGCCGTCGTTGTTGGGGTTGATGCCGAGGTCCGAGGCCTGGATCGCCTTTTCGATCGCGGAGATCGACGACCGGTCGTAGGGCGCGATCACCATGAGGCGCGGCTCGGGCACGGAGATGTTGGCGATCTGGTTGAGCGGCACCTGGGTGCCGTAGTAGTCGACGTGGATCCGGTTGAGCAGCGCGGGGGTCGCACGTCCCGAGCGGATCGACGCGAGCTCCTCGCGGTTGACCGAGACGGCCTTGCGCATCTTGTCCTCGGCCTGCGCGAGCACCTGGTCCTTGTCCTCGGCCATGAGCCCTCCTGTCCCGCCGGCCCCCGGCCCGGGCCGAGCCCGCCCGGGGGGCCGCTCACTCTAACCTCCGGCGTGAACCAGGGTGCCGACCTCTTCACCGGACAGCACCCGCACGATGTTGCCCGCCTTCATGTTGAACACGATTATCGGCAGCCGGTTGTCCATGCACAGGCTGATGGCGGTGGAGTCCATGACCTTGAGCCCCCGGTTCAGCACCTCTATGTAGGGCAGCTGGGTGAAGAGCTTGGCGTCGGGGTTGACCTCGGGGTCGGAGTCGTAGACCCCGTCCACGCGCGTTCCCTTGAGGATCGCCTGGGCCCCGATCTCGAGGGCCCGCAGAGCCGCGGCGGTGTCGGTGGAGAAGTAGGGGTTCCCGGTGCCGCCGGCGAAGATCACCACCCGCCCCTTCTCGAGGTGGCGGATCGCCCGCCGGCGGATGTAGGGCTCGGCGAGCTCTTGCATCCAGATGGCGGTCTGCACGCGCGTCTGGGCCCCTTCCTTTTCGAGCGCGTCCTGCAGCGCCAGGGCGTTGATCACCGTGGCGAGCATGCCCATGTAGTCGGCGGTGGTGCGGTCGGTCCCCTGGGCCGAGGCCGACAGGCCGCGGATCATGTTGCCGCCGCCGACCACCACGCCGAGCTCGACGCCGCGCGCCTGCGCCTCGGCGATCTGCCTGGCGATCGACGCGACCGTGCGCGGGTCGAGCCCGAAGCCGGTGCCGGGGTCCGAGAACGCCTCGCCGGACAGCTTCAGCAGGACCCGGCGGTAGGGCAGGGAGCCGGCGGACACGTGACCGTCGCTCAGCGCGATCCCTCGCCGACGCGGATGCGGCAGAAGCGGCCCACCGCGATGTTTTCGCCCATCGACGCCTTGGCCTCTTCGATCAGCCGGGCGATCGTCTTGGTCTTGTCCTGGATCCACTCCTGGTCGAGCAGCACCCGCTCCTTGTAGAAGGCCTCGAGCTTGCCCTGCACGATGCGATCGATCACCGCTTCGGGCTTGCCGCTGTCGCGGGCCTGCTTGGCGTAGATCGCCGACTCCTCGTCGATCACCTCCTGGGGCACCTCGTCGCGGCTGATCCACGACGGGTCGGCGAAGCTGATGTGCATCGCGATGTCCTTGGCGAGGCGCTCGAAGCCCTCGGTCTTGGCCACGAAGTCGGTCTCGCAGTTGAGCTCGAGCAGTACCCCGAGCTTGGGCGGGTAGTTGGGATCGGGCCGGTGCATGTAGGCGTAGACGAGGCCCTCGCCGGCGGCGCGGCCGGCCTTCTTGGCCGCGTCGGCCAGGCCCTTCTCCCTCAGGATGCGCTTGGCCGCGTCGAGGTCGCCCCCCGCCTCGGCCAGGGCGCGCTTGCAATCCATCATCCCGGCGCCGGTCGCGTCGCGCAGCGCCTTGACGTCTCGTGCGTTGATCTCTGCCATGTGGCTGCCTTTCCTCGCCGTTGCTCTTTTTCTCTAGTGTGTGCCCTGCGTCATGGGCCGCGCCGGTCGTCGGTTTTGCGCTCGGATACCTCCGCCTCCGGCTCCCCGGCGGCCTCGCCGTCACCCTCGGCCGCGCCGGGGTGCCCGTCCTCGCCGCCTGGCACGCCACCGCTGCCGTTCGGCCCCGCTGCGGCAGTCTCCGCCGACGCCGACTCGGTACCGGCGGTCTCGGCCGCGACTTCGGGCTCCGCCGCGGTGTCCGCTTCGGCGGCCTGCTGCTCCTGCTCGAGTTGCAGCTCCCATTCGGCCTTGGGCTGCTCCGCGGCGCTCGGCAGCACCTCGGCGGCCTCCTCGGGCTCGCCGGCGGCCTCCGCCGCCTCTTCCTCCTCGCCGGCCTGCTCGGCGCGCAGCGAGCGTCCCTCGATCGCGGCGTCGGCGATGATGCGAGCGAACAGGGCCCCCGAACGGATCGCGTCGTCGTTGCCGGGGATCCCGTAGTCGACCTCGTCGGGGTCGCAGTTGGTGTCGAGCACCGCCACGATCGGGATGCCGAGCTTGCGCGCCTCACGGACCGCGATCTCCTCCTTCTTGGTATCGAGGACGAAGACCGCGTCGGGCAGCCTCTCGAGGTCCTTTATGCCGGTGAGCGTGCGAGCGAGCTTCTCGTACTCGCGCGTGAGGCGCAGGGCTTCCTTTTTGGGCAACGAGGCCAGGGCTCCGGTGGACACGAGCTCCTCGAGCTCGCGCAGGCGCGACGTGCGTCGGTGGATCGTCTGGAAGTTGGTGAGCATGCCCCCGAGCCAGCGAAAGTTCACGTACGGCATGCCGCAGCGCTCCGCCTGCTCCCGCACCGGCTCCTGCAGCTGCTTCTTGGTGGCGACGAACAGCACGGTGCCGCCGCGGGCCACGAGGTCGCGCACGAACGTGTAGGCGCGCTCGATGCCAGTCATCGTCTGCTGCAGATCCAGGATGTAGATCCCGTTGCGCTCCGCGAAGATGAAGCGCTTCATCTTGGGGTTCCAGCGACGGGTCTGGTGCCCGAAATGGACCCCGGCCTCGAGCAGCTGCCGCATCGTCACGACCGGCATGGTGGTGCTACCTCCTCTTTCGGTTGGCCTCCGCCCGACCAACCCGGGGGTTCGCCCCGGGACCGAAACCCGCAGCGCGGACGCGCCGTGGGGACGGGCGTGCGAGATGGTGGAACGGGCACGAAACTACCACGTCAGCCCCCGAAGACACCCGCCTGGGCGGCTCAGCCCCCAGTCTCGTCGGCGATGCGGCCCCGCAGCGCCAGCACCGCCTTGGTGTGCATCTGGCAGATGCGCGACTCGGTGACGCCGAGCACCCGGCCGATCTGCGCCAGGGTCAAGCCCTCGTAGTAGTAGAGGGTGATCACGATCTTCTCCCTCTCCGGCAGCCGGTTGATCGCCCGGGCAAGGATGTCTTTCATCTCCTCGGCCTCGAGCGCGGCCTCGGGGGCCACCGCCCGTGCATCCTCCAGGGTGTCGACCAGGGCGGTGCGATCGCCCCCGCCGGCCGGAGACAGGAGCTCGTCGAGGGCGACGATCGAGACGGTGGCGAGCTTGCCGTAGATCCCGTTCAGCTCGTCCACGCTCACGCCGATCTCCTCGGCGATCTCGGCGTCGCTGGGAGGGCGCTTGAGGCGGTTCTCGAGATTCTGGTAGGCCTTCTCGATCTCGCGTGCACGCGACCTCACCGAACGGGGGACCCAATCGATCGAGCGCAGCTCGTCGAGGATCGCTCCGCGGATCCGGCTCATCGCGTAGGTCTCGAACTTGATCCCGCGCTCGGGCTCGTACTTATCGATCGCGTCGATCAGGCCGAAGATCCCATAGGAGCTAAGGTCGGCCTGGTCGACGTTGGCCGGCAGCCCCGCCGCCACCCGCCCGGCCACGTACTTCACCAGGGGTGAGTAGTGCAGGATCAGGCGATCGCGCGCGGCGCCGTCTCCGGTCGCCTTGTAGGCGGCCCAGGCACTCTCGACGCTCTCAGGCGGCTCGGGGTCCAGACGCAGGACACGGCCCCCCTCACGCGCGCGGGTGGCTCTGTTCATACACCTGCTTCAGTCGCTCGGTCGACACGTGAGTGTAGACCTGGGTCGTCGCCAGGCTCTCGTGGCCCAGCAGTTCCTGCACCGCCCTGAGATCGGCACCGTTGTCGAGCAGGTGGGTGGCGAAGCTGTGGCGCAGGGTGTGGGGGCCCACCACCGGGAGGTGCTCGGCCCCGAGGTAGCGCTCGAGGATCGCCCGCACCCGGCGGCGCGACAGGCGGGCACCCCGGGTGTTGAGGAACAGCGCCGGCTCCCCCGGGGCCGCGTCGGAGCGGCCCCGGGCGGCGAGCGCCGGGCGGGCCTGCACCAGGTAGCGCTGCAGCGCATCGGCCGCCGGCGCGCCGAAGGGCAGGCGGCGCTGCTTGCGGCCCTTGCCCAGCACGACCAGGCTGCGTCGGCGCAGATCGACGTCGTCGACGTCGAGCCCGCAGAGCTCGGAGACGCGTAGCCCGCAGCCGTAGAGCAGCTCGAGGACCGCCCGGTCCCGCAGACCCTCGGGCGAGTCCTCGGGCGGCGCCTCGCATAGGGCCGCGGCTTCGCTCTGGCGCAGCACCCGGGGCAGCGGCCGGTCGAGCTTGGGCACGCTGAGCCCGGCCGAGGGATCGCCGTCGAGCACCCCGCGCCGCACCGCCCAGCGCAGCAGGGAACGCAGGGCACTGACCTTGCGCGAGATCGTTCGCCGGGCGTAGCCGCGCTGGGACAGATAGGCGACGTAGCGGCGCAGCCACTGCCGGTCGAGGTCGGAGAGCAAGTCGATCCCGGCCCGCTCGAGCCACGCCCGCAACGCCTCGAGATCGCGCCGGTAGGCGGCCACGGTGTGGGGCGAGAGGTCGCGCTCGGCCGTGCAGCTGCGCAGGAAGTCCTCGATCGCGTCGCCGACGGGCGGCCCCGTCACCGCGTTCCCCCTTCGTGCGTCCCGAGCCCAGTCGTTCCGAGCCCGGGACAGGATGGTTGGCAAGGCGAGCTCGTGTCAAACACCTCCGGGCAGAGCCGTCGCGCCGGTGTGCCCGTATCCTCCCTTGTCCTCCGGGTTCCGCTGCCGGGTGCGCCGATTGCCGAGGGCGCAGCCGGCGGCCGCGCCCTAAAGGAGGATCTTCCAGACGGGTGGGCACAACTCGGTTGCCGATGGGGCCGGCGCGCGCCAATATGTGGAACGGCAGGTTCAGGGCCGGGAAGCGTCACCCGCAGGCGACCTGATCGAGGGCACCGCGCGTGGGGATCGGAACCCGGGTGGGGGGTCTTTCGACCCCACGAGGAGGTGGGGAGATGAGGAAGCTGTCGCTGCGGGCGGGCGCGGCGGTGGTCGCGAGCGCGCTGACCTGTGCGCTGGTGGGCACCGCCGGCGCATCCACCGGGCCATCCACGACCCGCGTGCCGGACAACGTCCCGCCGTGGGCGACCGCGGCGCACGAGGTCGGGCACGCTCCGAAGGACGCCAAGATGCACGTGACCGTGTACCTGTCCCTGCGCCATCAGGACCGGTTGAACGCCCTGCTGCACGACCTCTACACGCCCGGCTCGGGCTCCTATCACCAGTGGCTCACCCCGGCGCAGTTCCACGCCCGCTTCGGCCCCTCGGCGAGCGACGTTGCGGCGGTCAAGGCTCTGCTGTCGCGCAACCTCAAGGTCACCGGCGGGAGCTTCCGCTACGTCGACGCCACCGGCACCGTGGCTCAGGTCGAGCGCACCTTCGGCGTGACCGAGAACATCTACCGCCACGCGCACATGAAGCTGAGGGCCAACGCGCAGAACCCGGCCGTGCCCTCGTCACTGGCATCGAAGATCGCCTTCATCGGGGGTCTCGACCAATCCGAGCGCTTGATCCGGCCCCTGGCGTCGTCCTCGCCCAAGGCCGCCCCGGGACCGTCGTACGCCACGCCGGGGCCCTGTTCCACCTTCTGGGGTGACAAGACCTCGGACACCGATCCACCGGCCGGCTTCGAGCCGGCGCACCAGTACGACTCGCACATCCCGTGGACCCCGTGCGGCTACACGCCGCAGCAGATGCGCGCGGCGTACGGGCTGCCGGCGGATCCGAGCAGCGAACCCTCGGGCGCCGGCGTCACGGTCGGCATCACCGATGCCTTCGCCTCGCCGACGATCGTGGGCGACGTCAACCAGTTCTCGCGCCACTACGGGCTGCCGCAGCTGACCTCGTCCAACTTCACCCAGATCGTGCACCCCGGCATCTACAACCACGGCGAGAACATCCTCGACCCGGCCGGCTGGTACGGAGAGGAGACCCTCGACATCGAGTGGGTGCACTCGCTCGCCCCGGGTGCCGACATCGTCTACGCCGGTGCCAACTCCAGCACGACGCCGCTGGACCACGCGCTCGAGGACCTGATCGATCAGAACCGGGTCGACGTGATCACGAACTCGTGGGGCATCTACGGCGAGTACACCCAGTACGGCCACTACCGCGCCGACGAGGCCGCCTTCCAGCAGGCCGCCGCGCAGGGCATCTCGGTGCTGTTCTCCTCGGGTGACGACGGAGACGTCCAGGCCATCACCGGGATCGCGCAGGCGTCCTACCCCGCCAGCAGCCCGTGGGTCACGGCGGTCGGCGGCACCTCCCTCGGGGTGCGCGACGCATCCGGCACCAAGTACGAGTGGGGCTGGGGCACCTACTACTCGGCCCTGTGCAACGACGCCGCGCAGGCGGCCTCGGCGTGCAGCGCCGACGAAGCCGGCACCTGGACGCCGTGGCCGCCGGTGTTCTTCTACGGTTCCGGAGGCGGCGTGAGCCTGCACTTCCTGCAGCCCGCCTACCAGTCCGGCGTGGTGCCCGACTCGGTGTCGACGCAGACGACGACGTCGAGCGGCGGGACGATCAGGTTCTCCTCGCCTCACCGCGCGACCCCGGACGTGGCGATGGACGCCGATCCCAACACCGGGGGGCTGTACGGCCAGTCCTACCAGCCGACCGGCGATCCTTACGTCGACGCCGGTTGCCAGAAGAGCGATGCCAACCCGAAGTACATCTACTGCGAGCGCCGGATCGGCGGCACGAGCCTCGCGTCGCCGATGTTCGCCGGCGCCACCGCCGTGGCGATCCAGGCCAACGGCGGCCACCGGGTCGGCTTCCTCAACCCCGCGCTGTACCGCGGTTACAAGGCGGGTGCGGCGACCGGGCTCGACGACGTCCTCGCACCGGCGCAGCCGACCTCCGTGCTGCGCAGCGTGCTCGGCTTCGACGCCTCGGGCAACGACGTGATCTACACGACGTTGCGCACGATCAACTCGGTGCCGTCGAGCGCCGACGGCAGCGTGATCGAGGGCGCCGACTCGTCGCTGCGCACGCGGCCGGGATGGGACGACGTCACCGGGCTGGGGGCGCCCGACATCCCCGCCTACGCCGCTTACCTCAGCTCGCTGGGGGGCTGACGCGACCGGTCTTCACCGGGACGCGTCACCGGGGGCCGCCCTTGGGGGCGGCCCCCGCCGCGTCCGGCTGCGACGTCCCTCGGCCGGTGCGGCGCACGGCGTCACCCCGCTGCCGCGGCCGCGGCCCTGACGCGTGCCCCGGAGGCGGTGATCTCGTAGGCGGCGCCCCGCCTCAGCGCTAGGCCGCGCACCTCGAGCTTGGACAGCGCGAGGCCGAGGGCCCCGGGTGCCAGCCCAGTCACGGCCGCCAGGGTCGCCGGGGTCGTGCCGGCGTCATCGAGCAACGCCAGCAGTGTGGCCTCGTCCGCATCCAACGGCTCGGGTGCGCCGGTCGCCGCCCCGCCCGACCACACCAGGGACGGCGCCAGCGCCTCGAGCACGAACGACGGATCGGGAGCCGCGGCCGCGAGCCCGCGCGCCAGCAGGAGGTTGGGCCCGGCAGCCATGGCGTTGCGCACGCTGCCGGGAACCGCGAACACCGCACGATCGGCGTCGAGCGCGAGTCGCGCCGTGATCAGCGCACCGCTGCGCTCGCCGCCCTCGACCACCACCACCGCCGCCGACAGGCCCGCGATCAGCCGGTTGCGCTGAGGGAAGCGGGCCGCGCAGGGCGGGGTCCCGGGCGGATATTCCGACAGCACGCATCCCGAGGCGACGATCGCCCGGCGCAGGTCGCGGTTGCGCGCCGGATAGTCGACGTCGAGCCCGCAGCCGATCACCGCCACCGTGCGCCCCCCGGCCTCGAGCGCGGCGCGGTGCGCGGCGGCGTCGATGCCGACCGCGAGCCCCGAGACCACGGTAAAGCCGGCTTGGGCGAGGGCGGTGGCGAACGCGTGGGTGGCCTCGAGCCCGGCGACCGTGGGGCGGCGCGTCCCGACCACCGCGACCGCGCCGGGGCCGAGATCGCAGTGCCCATCGACGAAGAGAGCGCGCGGCGGATCGGCGATCTCGTCGAGCGCAGCCGGCCAGCCGCGGTCGCCGGGCGCGACGCGGCGGGACGACCACGATCCCCGCGGCAGCTGCCTGAGGGTC